>NZ_JBEORT010000004.1:10447-211266 GCF_040302425.1 Streptomyces sp. NPDC126497 | reverse complement strand
GCCACCAGGCCGACCAGCACGTTCGCCACGATTTCCATGAGCAGTGAGCCCTCCCCTTCTTGGACAGGTGTCCAAGATAGCTGGACACCTGTCCAGGACGGCTACCGGGTCCCGTTGCCCCCGGCGCAGCTCGTGCGCCCGGTAAGACCAGCTGGATCTCGAAGCGGACCGTCTGCGGAGAGCCACCGCGTCCGCGTGTGGCTGGAGCAGTCCCCAGTCCACCGGGGGGCATCGCCCGTCGGCGGTGGACCGCGGCATGCGCTTGGTTCCTCCGGGCCGTCCAGGGCTGCGGATCCCTGGACGGCCAGGCGAGCGCAGGGATGTCAGCCGACAGTGGTACTGGGCTTGCCGTCCCATGCCACCGGCAGGCTGGCCGGTCGGATGAAGGCCACGTCGTACTCCCGCGGGATGTCGCGTTCGTTCATCCCGAGGATGAGGCTCGGGAAGCGGTCGAACAGTGCCTGACAGGCGACGCGGAGGAACAGCCGCAGTGCGTTTTCCCGCACCGCCGGATGTTCGGCGGTGCGGGATACGTGAGCGGCTGCGCGCATCCCGGGTGGATCAGAGGTCGGCACCCTACGCCATATGCGGGTAGTCGGTGTAGCCACGGTGGTCGCCGCCGTAGAAGGTGGTGCTGTCGGGCTGGTTGAGCGGGGCTCCGGTCTGCCAGCGCCGTACCAGGTCGGGGTTGGCGATGAAGGCACGCCCGACCGCGACAAGGTCGGCCTGTCCGGTGGTGACCAGTTCCTGTGCGGCGGTGACGTCGGTGACGGGGTCCCAGCCGTTGCTGACGATGTGGGAACCGCTGAAGCGTTCCGCGAGGTCGGTGAGGAGCGGGGAGGCGGGGTCGCCGATGGTGTGCAGGTAGGCCAGGCCCATCCCGGACAGCGCGTCGACGAGGGTGCGGTACGTGGCCGCGGTGAGGTGGGGGTCGGTCTCCAGCGCTCCGTGGAGGTTGATGGCGGGGGAGATGCGGATGCCGACGCGTTCGCTGCCGATGGCGTCGCTGACGGCCTGTGCCACCTCGATGACGAAGCGGGCACGGCCCTGGGGGGAACCGCCGTAGTGGTCGGTGCGCTGGTTGGTGGAGGGGGCGAGGAATTGGTGCAGGAGGTAGCCGTTGGCGCTGTGCAGTTCGATGCCGTCCAGGCCGGCGTCGGTGGCGGCGCGGGCGGCGCGGGCGAATTCGTCGATGACCTCAGGGATCTCGCCGGTGGTCAGAGCGCGCGGGACGGGGTGGGGCCGGGGGCCGGCGGCGGTGAACATCGTGCCGGGTGCGGCGATGGCGCTGGGCGCGACGGTTTCGGCCTGGTGCTTGTTGTCGGGGTGGGAGATGCGGCCGGCGTGCATGAGCTGGGCCACGATGCGGCCGCCTGCCTGGTGCACGCCGGCGGCGACGGTCCGCCAGGCTTCGATCTGTTCGGGGGTGTGCAGGCCGGGCGAGTTCATGTAGCCCTGTCCGACCGCGCTGGGCTGTACCCCTTCGGTCACGATCAGTCCGGCGGTGGCCCGCTGGGTGTAGTAGGTCGCCATGAGGCCGGTGGGGACGCCGTCGGAGGTGGCCCGGTTGCGGGTCATGGGGGCCATGACGATGCGGTTGTTCAGCTTCCACTCGCCCACCGTGGCGGGTGCGAAGAGGTCGGTCATGAAGGTGACTCCTGAAGTGGGGTTGCGCGGTTGTGCGCTGTGCGTGGGGTGCGAAAGGTCAGGCGAGGCGACGTATGGCAACGACCGTGTCGGTGACGGTCGCGGTCTGTCCGCCGGGGCCGGTGGCCACCCGTTGTGGGGTGGCCAGACGCTGAGGTGTCCACCGCGCCGTGTCGAGGGCGAGTTCGTCGTAGATGTCTTCCGGGCTGGGGAAGTGGGTGTCGGGATCGGTGTTCCAGGCCCAGGGGCGTACTGAGCCGTGGTCGACGATCAGGAGGATTCCGCCGGGAGTGAGCGCGTGTGCGGCGCGGCGCAGGACGCCGGCACGCGGGAAGGCATAGGGGGTCTGCAGGTACTGGGCGGAGATGAGGTCGAAAGCGCCGTCGGGGAAGGTCTCCGCCAAGTCGTGCTGTTCGGTGCGCACGCTGTTCGCGAGGCCGTTTCGGGCGGCGAGCCGGCGGGTGCGCTGCAGGGCGGTGGGGGCGATGTCGACTGCGGTGACGTGCCATTGGCGGGTGGCGAGCCAGAGGGTGTCTCCGCCTTCGCCGCAGCCCAGGTCGAGGGCGTGGCCGGGCGCGAGGTGCTGGGCCGTTTCGGCGAGCAGAGGGTTCGCGGTGTCCTTCCCGATGCTGTCCTTGCCGCGGTAGAGCTGCTCCCAGAAGCCGGCGGCTTCGTTGGCGGCATGGATTTCGCGGATGCTTTCGTCCATTGCGTGTGTGCCTTTCCTTCGGGTGACTTCGGGTGACTTCGTGGCGGATCGCGGCAAGGGTTCGGGTGAGCTCAGTGGCCCGTGCAGGGGGCGGCCGCGTCGCCGCCCGTGCTCTTGGGCGTCCTCACCAGGGCGAGCAGTGCGACGGCGGCGGCGGCCAGGAGGGCGCCCGCCACGATGAACGCAAGGCGGTAGCCGTGGAGGTAGGCCTCCATCTGCACGGCCCGGGGGGCCTGGCCGGGGCTTTCGCTGCGGGAGGTGAGGTAGCCGGTGACGGCGGAGACGTAGAGGGTGTTGAGCAGGGCGGGGCCCAGGGCCCCGCCGATCTGCTGGCTGGTACTCAGGACGGCGCTGGCGACACCGGCGTCGTGCGGACCGACGCCGGACAGGGCCACGTTGGGGCCGACCAGGAAGAACAGGCCGACGCCGACACTGACGAGAATCTGGGTCGGGAGGACCTCGCTCGCATAGCCGGACGCGGTGTCGAGTCGGGTGAGCCAGAACAGTCCCACGGTGGCCAGCGTGCTTCCTGCCGCCATCAGAGCCTTGGGGCCGAGGCGGGTGACCAGCGGGGAACCGAGGGTGGTGGTGGCGATGATGCCGATGCTGAAGGGCAGGAAGGCGATTCCGGCCTGCAGGGGTGTGTAGTCCAGGTTGACCTGCAGGAAGTAGGTCATGAAGAGGTTCATGCCGAACATGCCGGCACCGATGAGGAGGTTGGCCAGGAACACGCCGGCACGGGAGCGGTCGAGGATGACACGCAGCGGGAGGAGCGGGTGGGCGCTGCGGTGCTCGACCACGACGAACGCGGTCAGAAGAAGTACGGCCGAGGCCAGGAGCAGCAGTGTGGCCGGGGCGGTCCAGCCACCGCCGTCGGCGGCCTGGGCGAAGCCGTAGACGAGGGCGACGAGTCCACCGGTCACCAGCACGGCTCCGGGGATGTCGTAGTGACGGTCACCCGCGGCGCGGCTTTCACGGATGCAGGGGCGGGCGGCGAGGGCCGCGACCAGGGCGATGGGGACGTTGATGTACATGCACCAGCGCCAGCCCGCGTACTCCGTCAGCACTCCGCCCAGCAGCAGCCCTACGGCACCGCCCCCGCCCTGGAACGCACCGAAGACACCGAAGGCCTTTGCGCGTTCCTCGGGGTCGGTGAAGGCGACGGTGGTCAGGGAGAGGGCGGCCGGGGCGAGGAGAGCGGCGAAGGCTCCTTGCAGGGCGCGGGCTGCGAACAGGATGCCCGGGGTGGAAGCGAGGCCGCCGAGCATGGAGGCGGCGGCGAAGCCGAGCAGGCCGATCAGGAGGATCCTCTTGCGGCCGGCGAAGTCGGCGATGCGGCCACCGAGCAGGAGCAGGCCGCCGAAGGTGAGTGCGTAGGAGGTGATCATCCACTGGCGGCCGGCGTCACTCATGCCGAGATCGCTCTGGGCCTGGGGCATGGCGATGTTCACGATGGACACGTCCAGGACGACCATCAGGGTTGCCATGGACGCCACGATGAGCGTCATCCACCGATGGGGATCCGGCGTGGTGGAGCCGGGCGCCTTTCGGGCGCGGGCGGGGCTGGCCATGGAAATCCCTCCTGAGCCGGAACCGAAGACGGGAGCGACAAGGCGACGTGCGCCGTTGCATGGCCCGGAGCTTGGAACAGGTCATGCCGAAAGCACAAACCTTCATGCTCTTTTGGCAAGATGGGTGTCATGGCGAACATCGATCGGGTCCTGACGGCGATCGGACCGCGACTGCGGGCGCTGCGCCTGCAGCGCGGTATCACGCTGGCCGCCCTCTCCCGGACCACAGGGATCTCCGAAAGCACGCTCTCCCGGCTGGAGAGCGGCGGCCGCAAAGCGAACCTGGAGCTCCTGCTGCCCCTGGCCCACGTCTACCGGGTCCCCCTGGACGAGCTGGTCGGGGCGCCCGAGACGGGCGATCCGCGCGTGCATCTGCGGCCCGTCACCCGCGACGGCATGACCTATGTGCCACTGAGCCGCCGCCCCGGCGGGCTGCACGCCCACAAACTCGTCATCAGCCCCAGCGGCGGCGAGCCCGAGCTCCAGGTCCACGAGGGCTACGAGTGGATCTACGTGCTGGACGGCCGGCTGCGCCTGTTCCTCGGCGAACGCTCCCTGCTCCTCACACCAGGTGAAGTGGCGGAATTCGACACCCATGTTCCGCACTGGCTGGGCGCCGACGACGATCAGCCGGTGGAGCTGTTGGTCATCTTCGGCAAGCAGGGCGAGCGGGCCCACCTCAGGGCCCGCCCCGCCTGACCGCATCGCGGTCACTTCGTGCCGGGGAGCAGGCAGTCGAGACCGTGCCGCCGCTCGCCCAGCACGTGTTCGGTGACCTGCGCCTCGATCGCGGCGCTGAAGTCCTCACGCGGGGCAGCGCGCCGGCGTACAAGGGCCTCGTCGGTATCGGCGTCGACGAGGTCGGCGTTGATGGCGGCCGCGGCCGTCGCGCCGCCGGCCTGCGCCTGGACGAGCCCGGCCATCACATCGGTGACATTGCCGGCCACCCAGACGCCGGGGACGTCCGTCGCGCCGCCGGGATCGGATGGCACATAGGTGCCGACGCCCATGGGGTGCGGCGCCGGGCCCACGCCGAGGCCGGCCAGGACTTCGCCCTGCGCGAGGAACCGCGGGGCCACCGCCAGAGACCGCACGGGGACCACCAGCTGCGAGGAGAGCCGGACGCCCCGGAGCGTGTCGTCCACGACCTCCAGGCCGATCACCTCTCCCTCCACAACCTCGATGCCGCGGGCCGCCAAGCGCTCCCACTGCTCCTCCTCGGGCTCCGGCGCCGTGTGCAGGAAGAGCGTCACCCGGCTGGACCACTGGCGAAACAACAGCGCCTGATGCACCGAGGCCGCACTTGTGCCGAGCACACCGATCGGCGTGTCCCGCACTTCCCACCCATGGCAGTAGGGACAGTGCAGCACGTCTCTTCCCCACCGCTCGCGCAGCCCCGGCACTTGCGGCAACTCGTCCACCAGGCCCGTGGTCACCAGCAGCCGCCGGGCCCGGAAGCTTGCACCGCTCTGCGTGCCGACGACGAAGAGCCCTTCCACGCGCATGGCGTGCGTGGCACGGTCGGAGAGCACCTGCCCGCCGTACCGGCTCACCTCGGCCCGCCCAGCACGCAGCAGGTCCAGCGGCGCCACCCCGTCACGCGAAAGCAGGCCGTGAGCCGCAGCGGCGGGGGCGTTGCGGGGCTCCCCAGCATCCAACACCAGCACCGAACGTCGGGCCCGCGACAGGGTCAGCGCCCCTGACAGACCGGCCGCACCGCCGCCGATCACGACTACATCGAAAACGCCGGAATCCAGTTTGTCGTTCATGCGGCACACGGTGCGGCGCTCCGACAAGGGAAGCAAACCCTCTTGCCGGTCCGGCAAGGCAGGAATCATCCTTCGCGTTTATGTGCATCCGGCCGGCGCGCAAGCCGCATGACGGGAAGGTGTTCACGGCCCAGCTCCAGTGCGAGATGCGCGAGGCATTCGGCGCCCTGGACACCAAGCTGCCGAAGCTGCCCTGGGTGACGATCAGCGGCAAGCACCGAGGCGGGGCAGTCAAGTTCACCGAGCCCGAGCCGCAGAAGGAACCCAAGAACCTGCGCCGCCTCAAGAAGGCGATCCGCAAGAAGTGGGGCACCGTCGCCCTGATCGACATCCTGAAGGAGGCCCTCCAGCGCGGGATCCAGGAGGGCCTCAACGTCGTCGGGGGCTGGAACGGAGCCAACGACATCATCTTCTTCGGCAAGAGCGGCGAGCTCAGCAGCAACCGCCGTGACCAGCAAGAACTCTCGGTTCTCGCACTACATCTCCTGCAAACGGCGCTCGTCTTCGTGCACACCCTGATGATCCAGGACACGCTCGCCGACCACGAATGGGCCGACGTCCTCACCGACGAGGACAAACGCGCCCCGACCCCGCTCTTCTGGATGCACGTCCAACCCTACGGGGAGGTGCGGCTGAACATGGGCAGTCGACTCCACCTCACGGCCCCCGCCCCCACCGACCCCGAACCGGCCACGGCCTGAACAGCAGCACACACCACTCGGCCCCCTCGCTACGTCCCGGCAAGGGGCCGACCTCCGATCTGAAAGCTACTCGCAGGTTACTTGTCACCTGGTTCGCCACTCGTTGACGGCACGCCAGGTGCGGGGACGACACGGCCCGTGATGGAGCTGGCCGGACAGCCTCGGCCATCTGGAGGTGGTAGATGCGGCTCCAGCAGCGACCACTCGCGATTCGTCAGACCCCCCCGCCCCATGACCCAACCAACGAACGACCGGTCGGAAAGTCGCATGACCCGCTGGGCAGTGCCTAGCGGCGGACCTTCTGCGCGACCCGGTCGTTGAGGACCGTACCGTCGGGCATCGTCATGGCGAACTCCTTGTCCCGTATCTCCCGTGTCGCTTCAACGACGGGGTGGACGGCTCGGTCTGCGCGCAGTCGGTCAAGGGTCCGGTGTCGGATTCCACATCACGTGACGGGTGAGGGAGATCACGGATCGAGAGGCCGTCCGCGCCATCCACGAGAGCGGAGGTGGCATGCGGGCGGCAACGAACACCGTACGGTGCGCCCGGTCGGGATCAGGCCCGCAGGTAAGTGAGCACGGCCAGGACCCTGCGGTGGGTCTTGTCCGTCGGAGGTAGGTCCAGTTTGGTGAAGATGTTGCCTATGTGCTTGCCGATCGCCGCTTCGGAAACCACCAGCTCCTTGGCGATCGCGCCGTTGGACTTGCCTTGGGCGATCAGTGCCAGCACCTCGCGTTCGCGCGGGGTGAGCTGCTCCAGCGGATCGCGGCGGCGGCGCAGCAACTGGCGCACTACCTCGGGGTCGACCACCGTCCCGCCGTCCGCCACCTTGCGCAGCGCTTCCACGAATTCCTCAACCTGGCCCACCCGGTCCTTGAGCAGGTAGCCGACACCCGATCCGTCGCCGGAATCCAGGAGTTCGGCGGCGTACGTCCGTTGCACGTACTGACTGAGGACCAGGACCGGCAGTGTGGGGCGCTTCTCGCGCAGCCGTACTGCCGCGTGCAGGCCCTCGTCCTGGAAACCGGGCGGCATGCGTACGTCCGTCACCACGATGTCGGGAGCATGCTCCTCGACAGCGGCGATCAGTGCCTGCGCGTCCCCGACGGCCGACACCACCTCGTGGCCGCAGCGGATGAGCAGGCCGATGAGCCCTTCCCTCAGCAGCACGCTGTCTTCGGCCAGCACTACGCGGAGTGATTGGCCGCCTCGGTCAACTCGCAAGGAAACTCCACACGCAACAGAGTCGGTCCACCCGGCGGACTGGTCAGGGCAAGTCTGCCATCCAGGACCGATACCCGGTCCGCGAGACCGGTGAGGCCGCTGCCCGCCGAGGCGTCCGCGCCGCCGCAGCCGTCGTCGCGCACCTCGAGGAACAGGCGTCCGTCGCGATGACCGCCGCTCACCTGCGCGCAGTCGGCCCCGCTGTGTTTGGCGACGTTGGCCAGCGCCTCGCAGACCACGAAGTACGCAGCGGATTCGACCGCCTGAGTTGGCCGGCCCGGCAGTTCGAGGTCGACGTCGACGGGAACCACACAGCGGTCCGCGGCGTCGGCGACCGCGGCTTGAAGGCCGTAGTCCGCGAGGACCTTGGGGTGGATGCCGTGGATGAGCTCGCGCAGTTCCGCGAGCGCCTTGCCCGCCTCCTCGTGGGCCTTGGTGAGCTGGTCGGCGAGCGGGCCGGAAGGGGCATCGAGGCGGGCCAGCCCGAGGGCCATCGTCAGGGCCACGAGGCGCTGTTGGGCGCCGTCGTGCAGATCGCGCTCGATACGGCGCCGCTCGGCCTCGAAGGCCTCGACCAACCGGATGCGGGAGCGGGCCAGTTCGACCACCTTGGCGCCGAGCTCGCCCTCGCGGGAGGCGATCAGCAGCCGGGCCAGTTCGGCGCGGGCGCCCGCCGTGACGCCGAGCACGTAAGCGCCCAGGCCCATCAGGAGCAGGCCCAGCACGGCGACGCCGAAGGCGGTCGGCCAGGTGGTGACCGTCCACTGCTTGAGCACCTTCGCCTCATGACCGCCGCCGACCGTGGCCATCAGCAGCGGGGTGGAGACCAGGGACAGCGGACAGAGCAGGGCGACCGTGATCGCCAGGGCGTCGACCGGCCACAGCAGCCCGGCGAACAACAGCGCGTACCCGAGCTCCCGCCAGGTCGCCTGTTCGCACAGCCGGGTGGTCAGCCAGGCCCACAGTCCCGGCGCGGCCGGCACCCGGTGCCGGCCGGACACCGGGGTGCGGTCGATCAGGCGCAGCCTGCACCGCTCCACCTCGGCCATCGGGATCCCGCTGAGGGCGACCAGGACGAGCAGCGGCAGCCCCACCAAGACGATGGCGAGTGCACCGCAGACCGCCGCCACCGTCACGATCCCCACCAGGGAGGCGGCGCCGGTCGTCGCGCCGGTGAGCAGATACGCGGCGGAGCGCCAAGGCCAGGCCGACAGCAGGAAGCCCGGCCGGGACATGGCCTGCCACACGTTCCGAGAGTGCATGCGGATGACCGTAAGCGGCCCCACCGGTCTGGTGCCATCGGCCCAGGGTGCGTATCAGGGGTAGGCCTGGCACTACCCCAAGTCTCGTCCGCGCCGTAGTGCGTCACGAGGGGCTTCCGCGGTTTCGTGGAGGCACCAACGAGCCAAGGAGCAGGTACTGGTGGGGGAACACATGAGCAACGACGCGATCCGGTTGCGCTCCGTGACCCGGCGGTACGGCTCGGGCGGTACGTCCGTCACCGCCCTCGACGAAGTATCGCTCGCCTTCCCGAGGGGGTCCTTCACCGCTGTGATGGGCCCGTCCGGGTCCGGCAAGTCGACCCTGCTGCAGTGCGCCGCGGGCCTGGACCGGCCCACGTCCGGCTCGGTCACCGTGGGCGACACAGAGCTGACCACGATGAGCGAGACCAAGCTGACCCTGTTACGCCGCGAGCGCATCGGCTTTGTGTTCCAGGCGTTCAACTTGCTGCCCTCGCTGACAGCCGAGCAGAACGTGGCCCTGCCGCTGAGGCTGGCCGGCCGCCGCCCGAAGAAGGCACAGGTGCGCGAGGTGCTCCAGCAGGTCGGACTCGACGACCGGGCGCGGCACCGGCCAACAGAGATGTCCGGCGGACAGCAGCAGCGGGTCGCTCTGGCCCGCGCCCTGATCACCCGACCCGAAGTGCTGTTCGGCGATGAGCCGACCGGCGCGCTCGACTCACAGGCCGGCCGCGAGGTGCTGACCCTGCTGCGCGGCATGGTCGACCGGGGCGCCCAGACGATCATCATGGTCACCCACGACCCCGTCGCCGCCTCCTACGCCGACCGCGTCGTCCTCCTCGTCGACGGCCGTGTCAACGGCGAGCTGATCGGCGCGTCCGCCGAGGACATCGCAGCGCGCATGACCAAGCTGGAGGCGGCACCGTGCTGAGCACCACGCTGCGCACCCTGCGCACCCGCTGGGTCAACTTCGTCGGCAGTTTCGTCGCCCTCTCCCTGGGCGTAGGGCTGATCGCCGTCATGGGACTGGCCCTGGCGTCCTCGCTGGACGCACCTGACCGGCGGCCGGAGCGGTTCGCCGCCGCGCCGGTCGTCGTCAAGGGCCAGGACACCCTCAAGGTGCCCACCTCGATCGGCGACCGCACCCAAAAGCTCGTGCAGCCACGTCCCGTGCCCGACGACGCGGTCTCGAAGCTGCGGCGCCTTGGGGCCGTCGTCGAGGACCGTTCGTTCGCTGTGCGGGCCAAGGGCGGTCCCGCCGATCTGGTGGGCCACCCCTGGTCCACCGCGGCCTTCGCGCCGTACAAGCTCGACGCCGGACGCGCGCCCGAGGCCGCTGACGAGGTCGTCGTCAGCGGTGACTGGGCCCGTCCGGGCACCCGGGTGCGGACCGACGGCGGCACGGTGCGCGTCGTCGGCACCGTGGCCGGGCTCGGCTTCGAGAACGCCGTGTTCTACACCGACACCCGCGCCGCCGAACTGTCGCCGCGCAGCCTTCAGCTCGTGGTCGACGCCGATGCGACGGCCGTGCGCGAGGCGGTACGCGGCAGTGAAGGCGTCCAGGTCCTCACCGGGAACGCGCGCCGGTACGCCGACGCCGACCCCGACCGGGACAGCGAGGCCCTCACCGCGATGAACGCCATGTTCGGCACGGCCGGCGGCGTCACCGGGTTCGTGTCGGTGTTCGTGGTGGCCTCGACCTTCGCGTTCGCGGTGGCCCAGCGGCGCCGCGAGTTCGGGCTGCTGCGCACCGCCGGGGCGACCCCGGGACAGATCCGCCGCATGGTCGTCTACGAGGCGCTCGCGGTCGGTGCGCTCGCCTCGGCCACCGGTTGTGTGCTCGGTCACTACGGGGCTCCGAAGCTCGCCGAGTGGGCGGTCGATGAGAGCCTTGCGCCCCGCTGGTTCACCATCGGCGACTACACCTGGCCCTACCACATGGCTTTCTGGACGGGCCTGTTCGTGGCCCTGTGCGGCGTCGTGGCCGCGTCCTGGCGGGCGGGGCGCACCGGCCCCACCGAGGCACTACGCGAGGCGTCCGTGGACACCCGGGCGATGACATGGGGCCGCTGGCTGTTCGGCGCGGCGCTGCTGATCACGGCCGGGGTGACGCTGGCCCTGGCCCTGGTGACGGATCCGGGCGACCTGCTGCACCGCAAGACCTATGTGAGCCGGCCGATGCTGCTGATCACCGCGGTTGCGCTGCTCGCGCCGGTGCTGGTGCGGCCACTGGTCCGGCTGGTCGCCTGGCTGCCCGCCCAACTGCCCGGCGCCGGTGGGATGCTGATGCGGGAAAACGCCGCCGCCGGGGTGCGCCGCACCGCCGCCGTCGCTGCACCCGTGCTGGCCGCGGTCGCGCTGGCGGGCTCACTGCTGGGCGCCACCGCCACGCTCAACAAGGCGGAGGCCACCGAGGTGCGCAAGCAGACGGCCGCCGACTTCGTAGTCACTCCGGCGGGCAACAACGGCTTCGACGAGGCGACGCTGGAGCGGCTTCGGGCCGTGTCGGGCGCCGAGGTCTCCGCGAGCTCGTCGAGCGCCGTGTACGTCTTGGAGGACGGCGTGTCGGTCACCAGGTCCGACGCCAGGGCCGTTGAGCCGGAACCGCTCGCAGCGACGGCGCGTCTCCCGCTCGCTGCGGGAAAGGCGAGCGACCTGGACGACGACTCGATCATCGTCAACGAGGAGTGGGAGAAGCACACCGTCGGCGAACGCGTGGATGTGTGGCTCGGCGACGGCACAAGGAAGTCTCTGGAGATCGCTGCTGTCATGATCATCGGCACCGGCAACAACGGCGTCTACATCACCCCGCGCAATGCCCCGGCGGCGCCCGTCGACCGGGTCGACGTACGCCTCGCGGACGGTGCCGACGCGGACGCCGTGGCCGCCGGTCTGCGTCAGGCGGTGCGGGTGTCGGGCGGGGAGGTTCGCACCAGGGACGCCTGGGTGCGGGCGGCGTATCCCGAGACCAACCGGACGACCCGGACGGGCTTCTTCCTGGTCCTCGGGATCGCTCTCCTCTACACCGGTATCTCGCTGGCCAACACGATGGTCATGGCGACTTCCGACCGGGTCCGCGAGCTTGCCGTGCTGCGGCTGGCCGGCGCCACCAGGTGGCAGGTGCTGCGGCTGGTGGGCGCCGAGGCGCTGATGGTGGTCATGGTCGGCGGGCTGCTGGGAGCGCTGGTCGCCGGGCTCAACCTGGTGGGCATGTGGAGCGCGCTGGGCATGCTCTCGGTCTGGACGCGCATCGAGATGCCGTGGACGACGCTGGCGGCGGCCCTGGGGGCCTGCGCGGTGCTCGCGGTGATCTCGGCGGTCGCTCCGGCCGGCCTCTCCCTGCGCCGCAGGGCGGTGGAGCTGGCGGGCGTACGCGAGTGACTTCCGACCGGCGACGGCCTGCCGGAGCCGCGGTGCTCGACCGGCCGGCCTCGTTCCACCAGCCGCTTCAGCCGGGCCCTCGCGCCTTCGGCGCGGGAGGCGCACGCGCTGTCCCGGCCCGGCACCACCGCTGCCCGTCGGACGCCGAGCCCGTCGCCTCCCGCATCGACGGCATCCGCCATCTCCACGACATCTCGCCCGGCAACAGGCCAAGGCTCCTGCGGCAGCCGCCACTTCATGCCTGACCAGCGAAGACCTCACATGAGGTTCGGAAAGGCAACGGTCTTTCAGACACAGCGATCCGGGCGTTGCTATGTTGAGAGGCATGTCGAGTCCTGAGGCGGAGAGAAGCGGGCCACCGGTGATCCGGTGGCTGATCGCGTAAGCCTCTGACGACCCTGCTTCCTCCGGCCCCGTCGCCGAGCAGTGCGTCGCGCATCCGCCACGGATCAACCGCATCGCGGGATTACGCCCGGGGCTCTCTCCGGGACGTCTCCCACGCGACGCATGACCTTCTGTCCATGCGTCGCGTCTCCCCTTTCTGCGATGTAGTTGGAGCTTCCTCATGCCATTCGCCGTCTACGTTCTCGGGCTGGCCGTATTCGCCCAGGGAACGTCGGAGTTCATGCTGTCCGGGCTGGTGGAGGACATGGCCGCCGACTTGGGCGTGTCCCTCCCGGCCGTCGGCTCGCTCACCTCGGCCTTCGCCGTCGGTATGACCCTCGGCGCACCGCTGGTCGCGATGCTGAGCCTGCGATGGCCGCGCCGCCGGGCGCTGCTTACCTTCCTCATCACCTTCCTCCTGGCCCACGTCGTGGGCGCCCTCACCCACAGCTTCGAGGTCCTCCTCATCACGCGGGTGATCGCCGCACTGGCCAACGCGGGCTTCCTCGCCGTCGGCCTCGCGACCGCGGCGAGCATGGCAGGACCCCACGCCAAGGGCCGGGCAACCTCGGTGCTCCTGAGCGGGGTCACCCTCGCCTTGATCGCGGGTGTACCCCTCGGCGCCGTACTGGGCGAGGTCTGGGGCTGGCGCTCCACCTTCTGGGGTGTCGCGATCGTCTGCACCCCGGCGGTCTTCGCGGTGCTGTGGTCCGTACCGGTGGCGCCCGTCGACCCTGCGTCTCCCAGCGTCCGCCACGAGCTGCGGGCGTTCCGCACGCCTCGGGTGATCATGACGCTCGTGCTCGGGGCGCTGGTCAACGGAGCGACGTTCTGCTCGTTCACGTACCTCTCACCTGTCATCACCAATGTGACGGATCTGAGCTCCGGGTGGGTCCCTGCCACGCTGGCACTGTTCGGCATCGGGTCCTTCGTCGGGGTCAACGTGGGCGGCCGGCTGGCGGACGGCCGTCCCGGCCAGGTGCTGGTGGTCGGTGGTGCGGCGCTGCTGGCGGGCTGGTTGCTCTTTGCCCTCACGGCCACGATCCCGGTCGTGGCGCTGATCCTCGCCTTCGTCCAGGGGGCGCTCTCGTTCGGCGTGGGCTCCACGTTGATCGCGCAGGCCCTCTACACGGCATCGGACGCCCCCACGCTGGCCGGCGGCTTCGCCACCGCCGCGATGAACGTCGGCGCTGCTGCCGGACCCGCCCTGGGTGGCCTCGCCCTGGGCGCCGACCTCGGCTACCGCTCGCCGCTGGTGGTGAGCGCAGCGCTCGTCGTTACCGCCCTGGTCCTGGCGGGCGTGGCCCGGGCCACCGGCATCACCGGCGGCAAGAGCGACACCGGCGCCACGGAGAACCGTCCAGCCGAGCGCCCGGTGCAGGCCGGTTCCTGACCGCCGCTCCCCGTGTCCGGTGGCCCGTCCTCCTCGTGGGGACGGGCCACCGGCCGTATGCGCGAAGCGCACGTGACACCCTTCAGAGCAGGGAGAGGAAAGGGGAGACCATCTCCGCCGACTGCTCGGGGTTCAGACGCGGGCCGCCACAGCTGATGCCACTGACAGGCCGATCCCAGGCTCACCCGCAGGCGTCTTGCGACCTCCGGCGGCTTGATCTTCTGCTCGAACAGCTCGGCCGCCCGCATCCGTGCCGTCTCCCGGCGTTGCCGCCCCGCAGCGGCGAGGACGCCCAGGGAGGCCAGGATGCCCGCAGCCTGCTGGATACGCGTCCACCGGTCCGTCGGTGCAGCAATGGCCTGCACAGCATCGACCGGCTGCCGGACAACGGGAGACACGAGACCGGCGGCGCGGCGGCGTCTGTCCGGCGGGCGAGAACCGATCGGAGCGGCAACGCGGCGGGACGCACTCCGGACAGCGGCGAGTTCGGACATCGGCGCATGGCGCCTGCCGTCGACGTGCACGACCGGTCACTCCAGCGGCCCGGGGGTGGCGTGACAGGTGATCACCCGGTCGGTGACCTCGGCTGCTGCGGCGTCCTGCATGAACGACCACAGCATGACGCTGCTGTCCTTGCCGCCGGACAGCTGTGGGGCGAGCAGGTCGTAGGCGGTCAGGTCCGGAGTGCCGGACGGGCAGACGGTGGGGCGTGCGGGCATGGCTGCTCCAAGAAAGGCAGGGGAACGGGTAGGGATCGTCACAGGGCGGCCGGTTCGAGGTCGGGACGGCGCGCGGACAGGGCGGTCACGCATCGATCCCGATGCGGGCACGTTGTCGCCGGTTTCGGCCCAGGGGGAGGATGAAGCGGTGGGCGCCGCGGGGGCGGACGGTACGGGCACAGATCGCTCCCAGGGCCTCCCGCAGCCACACCGCGGGATCGCAGCCGGCCTGCGGGACGGGAGCGCCCAGCGCGATCAGCCGAGCCCCGACGTATTGGTGGCCCTGCTCCTGGCGGCGGACCTGCTGCGCGCGGGTTCGTCGCGCAAGCAGTCGGACAGCCCGTGGCTTCACCTTCAGGAGAAGGGCCCGGCCCTGGCCGATGGGAGCGGCGGAGACGGAGGAGGCGAAGGCGGATGAGGCTGTCGATCGTGGTCACCGGAGAAAGCCGCCGATGCCGAAGGGAATCGCACATCTGAGCCAAGGGTGATGACCCCCCGTTCGACCGGTCAGGACCCTTCCGTGCCGTCAGACTCCTAGGAGGGAACGCTCCGGTGGGGCGTGCGTATGGGCGATACGGGGTGGGCGTGACCGAGCGGGGCAGGGCCGACCGTGCCGCTCCGGACGAGACGGGGGCGGGTGTGACGGATCACGGCGTCCGTCGCGCACGCGCGGCAACGGGGGACGGGGCGGGCGGGCGACAGTACGGCAACGATCAGCGGCGGGACGATGGGCCGGCGCGTGCGGTGCCGCGGCACGTAGCCTGTGTGATGGACGGCAACGGCCGCTGGGCTCAACGGCGTTCGCTTCCACGAACGGCGGGCCATCGAGCTGCCGAAACCACCGTCATCGACATCATCGAGGCGGCCCGGACGGCCGGAGTCGAGTGGCTCAGCCTGTACGCCTTCTCCACCGAGAACTGGAACCGCCCCGGCACCGAGGTCGACTACCTGATGCGCCTGGTCCGCCGGGTTGTGCGCAAGCACGCACCGCTGCTTCTCGCCCGCGGCATCCGCTGCCGCTTCCTCGGGGCCGCCGACCCGCGCATCCCCCGGGAGCTGACCCAGGACTTCGACGACCTGGCGACGCTGACCGCCGACAACCGGGGGATGACGCTCACCGTCGCCTTCGACCACGGCGGGCGCCGGGACATCGTCGAGGCCGCCAAGTCGCTGATTCGCAACGGGACACCCGCCGATGATGTGACCGAGCGGCTCTTCGCGGACCATCTGCCGTTTCCCGACACCCCCGACGTCGACCTCGTCATCCGCACCTCCGGCGAGCAGCGCATCTCCAACTTCATGCTCTGGCAGGTCGCCTACGCCGAGTGGGTATTCCCCGAGGTGCTCTGGCCGGACTTCCGGGCCCCTGACTTCCTCACCTGCCTGCACACCTACCGGCGCCGTGACCGCCGCTTCGGCGGCGTGCCGCACCAGACGAACGGAGACCCCTCATGACCACTGGAACCACGGGAACGGCCGACAAGGCACCCCTGTTCGGCCCGGAATCACAGTTCCACGCCTTCTTCGACGACCCGCGCTGGGCGCTGGCCATGATCCGCGCCACCGTGCTGGAAGCCGCCCACCCGCAGATCGGCGCCGCCCTCGCCGACAACTCCACCTTCGTCGCCCACCCCTGGCGTCGGCTGCGCAACACCTTCCTCAGCATGCGGCGCATGTTCAATGCCGATCCAGCCGTACGCGAACGGGAGGCCGCCCGGCTCAACAGGCTGCACGCCCGCATGAGCGGCTCCGACACCCGCGGCCGCCCCTACGACGCCATGGACCGCGCGACTCGCGCCTGGGTGGTCGCCACCCTCTACGAGAGCGCCGTCACCATGTGCCGACTGAGCGGTCAGCCGCTCGACCAAGGCACCATGGAGCGCATGTACGCCGAGTACCGCGCCTTCCTCGCCGCGCTCGACGGCGACGCCGGGGAACTCCCCGAGGACCTGAACGGCTTCTGGCGGTACTTCGACCGGGTCGTCGAGGACGAGTTGGAGAACACCGAGGCGGCCCGCATCATTCTCTACCGGCTCTTCGACCACTTGCCCGCCCCGGCGCTGCTCGACGGCGCACCGGCGCTGTGGGCGGTCGGCCGGGCCGTCGTCGGTCCGCTCCTGGGCGCGATCACCGTCGCCTCGCTTCCCGAGCCCTACCGGCGCAGGGCCGGCCTGTCCGAGATGCCCGGCGCCCCGACCCTGATGCAGGGCGCCTACCTCGCCGCCGGGCTCACCCGTTTCCTGCCCGAGGGCTGGATCAATGCCGAAGCCATCATCGAGGCCCTCTCCCTCTCGCCCGACAGCGATGACCCCCGCGCCCGGGCCGTGACCGCGCTGCGCGCCCGCATGAAGCGGGCATCGGCCCTGCTCCGCCTCCTCACACCACTGAGCGGTGACACGGGCCCCGACCCGGTCCCGGCTACCTCGGCGGCGGCGGAGGGCCGGCGCTCGGCGGAGGAGTTCTTCCGCCAGGTGCTGGACCAGACCGGCGACGGTCACCTCGACTGGCCTGACCTCGCCGCCATGGCACGCGAACTGGCCACCCGCCTTGACCTGGACGAACCCGAGGAGACTCGGCTCTACGACGCCTTCGCCGCCTGGTGGCGCGAGCTCCAGGCCGCCCTCGACACGGACGGTGACGGACGTGTCAGTGCCGACGAATACGCCGCCGCCGTACCCTCCCTCGCCGGTCCCGCGCTCATCCGCGTCGCCGAGGTGCTCTTCGACGTCACCGACAAGGACGGCAGCGGGACCATAAACGCGGACGAACACCGGGCGCTCTTCCGCACCGCCTTCCACCGCGACCTCACCACCACAGACGGCGCCTACGGCCGCAGCGCCTTCGTGGGCGACTTCCTTTCCTTCATGTCCGGCCGCCGCAGGAACACCGCGTACGACCCCCTTCTCGCCGACGCCTGACGAACTCGTGCATGTTGACGGCCACGGCTGCACGCTCCGTACCCACGTCCGGATGTGCGGCTCAGGGCGTAGCGAAACCTCCTCGAGCGGCAGGACCTCCCAGTGACCTGAGTCGGAGGTTCGTCGTTGGTTGGGCATGAGCCGTCCGGGCCCGAAGACTCCATCACTGTCAGTGACCGATGACCAACGAGCCGCGCTGGAAGGCTGGGTGCGGCGTCGTACGACGGCCCAGGCTCTGGCCCAGCGGTCGCGGACCGTGCCGGAGTGCGCCGAGGGACACTCGATCATGGAAGTGTCCCGCCGGCACTGTCACGTTGTGGGGGTGCGTGAATGCCCGTCGGCGCGTCGGGGCGTGATGGGCCTTGGGGCCGGGCAGGTCTTCAGGCCGTGGTGGGCCGGCGGCAGCGCCGGTGATCCGGTCCCAGATGGCGAGGCGGACGGTCATCCCGGCTCGGTAGTGAGGGGCGCGCAGCAGGTGGCGGCGGGGCCGGAAGTGCGGTGAGGTGCCGCTGGGTCCGGGCGTACCTGTCCCGCCCGGCTGCGGGGCCGGGCGGGAGGGCGCCGCCCCGCCTCGCCCCCCTTGCCCGACCGGGCTCATCCACTGTGTGCGCGAGCCGTCGCACGGACGGCGAGGACGCACTCACGGGCGTCCGGCGCCCGCGCCCGTCCGGAGCGGAACCACACCACCCGGTGCACTGATCACGAGCGCTGTCGACGCCGACTGGGCCGCCGGGAGAGGACATCTCGCGCGTCACGTCCACCGTTTGTCATCAGGCCTGCCCACACTGCACGCTGCTGACGCACGACCACGGCCGTGCGCTCAGATCACCAGCGGTGCCTCCGACCAGCGGCGGACCCGGTACGGCGCCCACCACAGATGGTCGCCGAAGCGCAGGACGAGGTGCTCGGAGGCGAGGTCGTCCAGGACGGGCCCCGGGATCGCGTCGGCGGGCGCGCCGTCGGCGAGGGCCGCCACGGCCTCGTGGTACTCCGGTTCGTCGATGGTGAAGCGGCGCAGCTCGCCGTAGCGCCGGTCGCGGACCTGGATGAAGCCGGGGCCGTACCGGAAGATGCATTTGCAGATGTAGTACGTGGTGCGCCAGGCGAGCGCCGTCGCGACCGGGTCCGCGGTACCGAGGACGGCGGTCGGCGGGTGGAGGTGGCAGAAGTGGCGCCAGGCGTCGGGGTCCGGGCCGGTGCGGAGCTGCCAGTCGACCGAGACGGCCAGGCTGGTCAGGTCGCCCACGAAGCTCAGCGCTCTGACCGTCCAGGCCGCGTCGGCGGCATCCGTCAGGTCCACGGGGCGGGGCAGGGTGACGTGCCGGGCCCCGGCGGCGAACAGCCGCCGGGCGGCCTCGCCGCCGGACATGTCGATCTCGTAGCGGCCCAGGGACATGGCGGGCAGGGGGCCCACCTCGGGGTCGTAGTCCCGTGAGGCGGTCACGGTGAAGGGGGCGGTGGCGGTGAGAGCAGGAGTCATCGTCGTCCCTCGGTCGGGCGGTGGCGCGGTCGTCAGGCGGTCGTCGGGGCGAGTTCGGCCTCGCGGGCGGCGGTGTGCCGCATGTGGTCGATCCGCAGAAACTCCTCGTTCAGGGCGGGCGGCGCGATCTGCACGAACTGTCCACTGTCCTCGAACACGACGCCCAGCTCCCGCCACCGCTTCAGGACCCGGAGCAGGTCGGCCTCGCCGACGGAGTGGTCCGCGTCCAGCTTGCGCGCGGCCGCTTTCACCGTGTGCGGCTGGTCGAGCAGCCGGAACAAGGCCAGTTCGCGCGGGTCGGTCAGTTCCAGGCGGGTCCAGTCGAAGGCCCGGCGCCTGCTGACCAGGACGATCCGGTCCTCCAGGTCGCAGTGGGTGAGGCGGCTGCCGGCGTAGTTCCGCTTCCAGCGCGCGATGCCCGCGTCGAGCCGTTCGACGACGTCCTCGCCGATCCCCCGGGGCGGTACGTCGAAGACGTACGCCAGGTCGAACATCTCCTCGTCGGGGAGGTCGTAGGTGAGCCGGTACGGTTCGGCGGGGCGCAGCTCGGAGAAGCCGAGCCCGGGGTTGTCGAAGTACGGGCTGAACCGCTCGATCGCGATCCGGGAGGACGGGCCGACGGGCGGGTTCAGGTGTTCCAGCGCGGCCAGTTGGTCCACCACGTCGTCGTAGTCCTCGGCGTCCTCGCCCGGAAAGCCGTGCAGGTAGTTCCAGGCGACCGAGAGGCCCACGGTGGCGGCGTCACGGAGCATCCGCACGTTCTGACCGCCGGTCACGCCCTTGTCCATCAGGGTCAGCACCCGGCTGTTGAGGCTCTCGATGCCGGGCTGGACGAAGATCAGGCCCGCGTCCGCCAGGGTCTGGAGCTGTCCGCGCCGCATGTTGGACTTGATCTCGATGTGCATGCGCAGGTCGTAGCCGCTGTCGATGATGCGGGGCAGCACCGACTTCACGTACCCCATGTCCAGGATGTTGTCCACGACGTACATGTCCAGGACCCGGTGCCTGCGCGCCAGGTCCATGATCTCGTCGTAGAACACGTCGGGGCTCTTGCTGCGGAACTCCATGAACGAGCCGTTCAGCCCGCAGAAGGTGCAGTGGTGCTTCTCGCCCCACCAGCAGCCGCGCGCCCCCTCGACGACCAGCTTGGGCTCGACCCAGTTGCGGGCGTGGGACGAGGCGAGCCGCTCGAAGTACCCCGAGTAGTCCGGCGGCAGGATCGCGGCGGGCGGCAGCGGCTTGGTGCTCATGGCGTTCACCACGGAGGTGCCGTCCGTGTCGCGCCAGCACAGCCCGGGGACCTCGGACAGGGGCTCGCCCGCGTCCAGGGCCCTGATCAGCGCGGGGAACGACACCTCGCCCTCGCCGCGCAGCACGTGGTCCACGAAGGGGAAGTTGCGGTGGACGGCCTCGCCCTGCTTGCCGTCGCAGTTGGCGCCGCCCATGGCCGTCACGATGTGCGGGGCGAGCCGCTTGACGTATTTGGCGGCGGCCAGGGCGGCGGTGTTCTGCTGGAACGTCGAGGTGAACCCGACCACGTCCGGGGCGAGTTCCACGATGCGTTCCGCTATGTGCCGGACGAATTCGGGCGCGGTGACGTGCAGGGCCTGTGTCATCTCCATCCGGGCCCCGGGCACCCGGTTGGCCATCGCCGCGGTGAACTCGGCGACGCGCCATTCGGGATCGTCGTAGAGAGCGGAGGAGAAGACCCAGTCGCCGCAGCCCAGGAAATACGATCCGAGTGCGTAGTAGGAGTAGTCCTCCAAAGTGAATTCCGTGTTCCTGGTGATCCAGTCCACGTATTCGATGTTCGCGTGCAGAACGTCCGCTGTGCTGTTCGGTACGCGCTCGTCGACGCTGCGCTTGAGAATTCCGAGAGCCAGCGACGGGAGATCGATCGGGGCCCAGGGCATGTTCACCAGGAGTACGCGCACGGCTCGCCTCTTCTCATGTGATCAGTGCACGGCATGACGGGTCGGCCGGGCGTCGGCCGGGAAGTCGTCAGGCGCCGGGCGGGGCGCCTGACGGCCTCCGTGACGGGGCGCCGGCCGGGGAGTCCGGCCGGTGTCCTCCGGACGGGGCCGGCCGCGCACGGTGGCGGGACCGGCCCCTCGGCGCTACTGGTCCTCGTCCTCCGTCTCCTCCGCGGAGCGGAAGTAGACGACGACGCCGACGCCGGGCTTGCGGCTCTCCTCGTCGCCGTCGAGCGGGTCGCCGTGGATGATGTCCTTCTGCATGGTGTTCACCTCCTCTTCGGGGGTGGTGGCGGCTCGGCCTGATCGGGCCCGGAAGGCAGCCCGCCGCC
This sequence comes from Streptomyces sp. NPDC126497, assembly GCF_040302425.1. NCBI lineage: Bacteria > Bacillati > Actinomycetota > Actinomycetes > Kitasatosporales > Streptomycetaceae > Streptomyces > Streptomyces sp. NPDC126497. The sequence goes on along the minus strand of NZ_JBEORT010000004.1, from coordinate 189,824 downwards.
GAGAAACGCGAGGGACCGTCGTATGACGGCCAGGTGGTCGGCTCCGTCGTAGCCGTCGTGGCCCGAGTCCAGCCACATCACCTCGTGCGGGACACCGCCCGCACGCAGCACGGCCAGGTACGCCTCGATCTGCTCCGGCGGGCACTTGGCGTCCCGGCGCGCGGCGACGACCAGCAGCGGGGCGCGGATGGCGGCGGCGTACGAGGACGGGGAGGCGTGGGCGTAGGCGCCCGGCACCTCGTCGGGAGTGCCGCCGAACAGCGAGGTGTCCAGCGCCTGGAGGGCGGGCGTGGAGTGCCGGAAGGCGGTGGCGCAGTCGGCGAGTGGTTTGACGGCCACCCCGACATCCCACAGGCCGGGGCGGGTCCCCATCGCCAGCAGGGTCAGATAGCCGCCCCACGACGTGCCGCACAGGCCCACGGCGCCCGGGCGGCCGATGCCTCGTTCCAGCAGGTCGGCCCGGACCCGCACCAGGTCGGCGACCTGGGTGTGGCCGACGCCCTCGGAGTACGCGGAGCGCCAGCGCGGCCCGTAGCCGGTCGAGCCCCGGTAGTTGACGCGGGCCACGGCGAGGCCCGAGCCGACCAGGGTCTGCACCATGGGGTCGTAGGCGTCGCGGTCGTGGTCGGCCGGGCCGCCGTGGACGAGGAGGACCAGCGGGTGGGGTCCGGGACGGTCCGCGGGTGTGGTGACGAAGGTGTGCACGGGACCGTCGGGTCCCGGCGTCCACAGGTCCCGGCGGTGGCCGAAGCGGGGGACGCGCCACTGGCTCTGCCCGGGCAGCGGTGCACCCGACAGGGACATCGCGCGGGGCACGGTCACCGCGTCGGTCCAGATGTAGTGCACGTCGCCGTCGGCGGTGGGTGACGCGGCCAGGATGCTTCCCTCGGGGGTGGGCACGGGGGTCAGCTCGCCGCGCTCCAGGTCCGCGGTGAACAACCTGCTGCGGCCGTGCCGGTCCTGTCGCAGCAGGACCCGCGCGCTGCCCGGGCCGGGGTACCAGCGGGCGGTCGTCTCGGTGTCGAAGGAGCACCAGGGCAGCAGTTCCAGTCCGGCGCCGGGGCTCCAGACACCGAGGTGGTAGCGGCCGGCCCGCTCGCGCATGACCAGCAGCAGCGTATGGCCGGACGTGCCCCGGGGGTCCGGGGGAGGGGTGGGCGCGAAGCCGAGCGCCCAGGTGCGTTCCCGGGTGCCGGAGAGCACCGCGGCGGTGCTCCCGTCCGGGGTCAGCAGTGTCACGGCGCGGGCCGAGTGCGCGGGGCCGGTCACCGCCAGCAGGCCGCCGTCCGGCGCCAGATCGCACAGGGTGGCGGAGTCCGTCGTGCGCAGGACGGGTGTGCCCCGGCCGCCGCGCCGCCCCAGGTGCACGCTGAATCCCTCGCTCCCGCGGATGCCGACGGCCACCGTGCCCCGTTCCGTCAGCGCCAGCCCGGCGGGCCGCCCGCAGGGCACGTCGAGCAGCGCCGGGCGGTCCGGGCCGCCGTCGAAGTCCTGGGTGCGCCAGCCGCCGCTGCCGCCGCGGTCCTCGTCGAACCACCACACGGCCTCGTCACCGTCGATGGCGCACAGCAGCGTGCCGTGGGGACGGTCGGTCAACTGCCGTCCGCCGCCGCTGGACCGGTCCCAGGTGAAGATCTCGCACCGGCCGTCGGCGTCCCCCGTGTACACCATCCGGTCCGGGTTGCGGGGACTGGTCACCGGCAGCACCGGGCGGTAGACGCCGTAGCCGCGCGTGACCGTCCGCGGGGAGAACGCCGTCACGGCACCTCCCGGACGACGAGAGCGGACCTGGCCGTCGCGTACAGGGCCAGCGCGGTGAAGGCCCCGGCGCAGCCCCACGCGACCGTGCGGCCGCCGTACGCGGCCACCAGGACTCCGGCCAGCACCGGGGCGAGCGCGGCGACGCCCTGGCCGGCGGTGCCCAGCACTGTGCCCATCCGGGCCAGCAGACCGTCGGGGGTCACCAGCACCGCCCGGGTCTGGAGCACGACCGCCACCGACGGCACGATCAGCGACACCCCGCTCAGCAGCAGCCCGTAGGCCCAGGTCTGGGAGGCGTACGCGAGCCCGGCTGCCGTCGGCACCATGACCCACGAGGCGCCCGTGACGATCCGGGGAGCCGCCACCCGCCGCACCAGCCAGGGCGCGGCGAGCGCGCCCAGCAGCCCGCCGACGCCCGCGAGGGTGAGGATGAGACCGATCGAGGAGGGGCTGGCGCCCTCGGCGTGCGAGGCGAAGACGGCGTGGAAGTACAGCGCTCCCAGCAGGGCGTTGACCCCGGCCGTCCACACGACCACGAAGCGCAGGAAGGGGTGCGCCCACACGAAGCGCAGGCCGTCGGCCAGCTCACGGGCGAAGGACGGGGCGGTCGTCTCCCGCAGGGGCGTCAGGTCCGCGCGGATCGCCCTGCTCAACACGGCCACCAGCAGGAACGACACGGCGTCCGCGAGCAGCGGCACCCACCGCGCCGCCTGGTAGAGGACCCCGCCCAGCGTCGGGCCGACGATCTGGACCGCCTGGTCCCGTGCCTGGAGGTACCCGATCGCCCGGGGGTACTCCTCGGGTGGCACGAGCCGCCGGATCGTACCGGAGGCGGCCGCCCCGTAGGTGGCGCTGGCCGCCTGCTCGACGACGGCCGCGACGAGTACGTGGAGGAGGACGACACGACCGAGTGCCACGGTCACGAACACCGAGCCCATGGCGCCCGCGGCGACCAGGGCCGCCGTGTACATCATCGGCTTACGCGGCAGCCGGTCGGCGAACACGCCCGCGACCGGCGAGACGACGAGCCCGCTGACCAGTGCCACCGAGGCGACGAGGCCGGCGAGCCCGGACGAGTACCCGGCGCCCAGGAGGATCAGCGGAAGGAAGAGGGCGGACGCACAGGTCCCGAGACCGTCGACGGCGCCCGCCGTCCAGAAGAGGGAGTAATCCCGTCTTCGGAAAGGAGAAGAAGGCGGGTCCTTTGATAATCGCTCGCCTTCCGCTAATTCAGGGCCGGAAGGCATTGAATTCCGTTCGGCATCGCCCATCAGTCATCCCGCTCGGGGAGCAATTCTGACGCTGACGCACCCACATCGCCCCCCTGTAATGAGCGGACTTACGGCCGGTGAGGGTGCGATCGTAGCGAAGGGATTCACGGCGCACAATACCGTGCCTGAAATGGCATTTTCGATCAAGAAATGGCTCGCTCCGGCACGGCGGACGGTCCGCGTTGGTGCCACGCCACCTCGCACGGCCGTCGATTCCGGAACGCGGGAAACGCGCAACGCGCGCCGCGGCCCTCGATGTCGGGCGGAGGACGCGGCCCGTCGCCGCGTCCTTTGCCCGGAGGGTGATCCGGCCTGGCCGGACGCTCCTCCGCCGCCGCGGTACCGGGGCCGCCGCCGGACGCGGGGGCCCCGGCGGACTCGGATCCGCCCGCCCCGTGGAGTACCGCGGTCCCCTTCCGGTTGCCCGCCGGGTCCTGACCGTGCACGGCGGGCCCTCATCTCCGGCCGCGGTGCGGCAGCGCGGAGCGCGGGCGGTCGAAGGGCGGACTGACCGTCGAACGGCAGCGGTGCCGCGAGGAGTTACGGGTGAAGGCGGCAGAGGAGGTCGCCCGGGCCGCAGGACGAGGTGGGCTCGTCGATCGCCCGGGCCGCTCGTCGTCGTCCGGTTCGCCGATCTCGGTCAGGACGAGCCGGGTGAGCGTCGAAGCCGACCGATGCCGCTCCCGTCAGCGGACGCAGGGGAACAGCCCAGCCCTCTGTCCCCCGAGCAGGACCGCCCTCCCGCCCACTGGCCGGACCGGAGGATCGCGGGGCGCCCGGCACGGCCACCGGACGCCCCGGATGTCAGGTCACCGTGCGACGACCTGGGCGCTGCCCGTGACACCGCCGGAGGTCACCGAGACGGTGACGGTGCCGGGGCGAAGGGCGGTGAGGGCGCCGGTGGGCACGCCACCAGGGAACAAGCGCCTGCCGAAGGAGGAACAGCGGGGGAGCACCCGCAGTGACTGGCTCCAACGGAAGCGGTTTGATCATGCGACTGCCGACTTGATCGTTCGGTGATGGGGGCACGCGGAAGCGTCGGTCACGGCCGCGGATCGTGTCGGACGAACTGTGGTCGCCCAGCGAGCCGTTGCTGCCCGAGCCGCCGCCGAAAGCCGGTGGAGAGACGGCCTCGGGTGCCGGACCGGCGGGCTCTGTGCGGGATCCTGTTCGCCTCGCACACCGGCATTCAGCGGGAGTACCTGCCCCAGGAACCCGGCTTCGGCTCGGGCATGACCTGCCGGCGCCGCCCGGCGTCCTGGAACGAGGCGGGCGTCTGCGCTCACCTCCACCAGGTGCTGCTGGACAAGCCGCGGTCGAGGAACCAGCTGGACTGGTCCCGGGCGGTGATCGACCCTTCCCGCGTCCGGGCGGCCCGCCGGGGCCCGAAAGCGGCCCCAGCCCGGTCGACCGCGCACGGCCGGGCAGCAAGCACCACATCCCCACCGACGGCCGGGGCATCCCGCTCGCGGTGTCGCTGACCGGCGGAAACCGCAATGACGTCACGCGACTGCTGCCTCCGTTGGACAAGATTCCAGCGGTCGCGGGAGTGGTCGGCCGGCCGCGCAGGCGGCCGGACATGCTCTTCGCGGACCGCGGCTACGACCATGACGGGTACCGCCGGCTCCTTCGGCAGCGCGGGATCCGGCCGGTGATCGCCGAACGCGGCCAGCCGCACGGCACCGGTCTGGGCACCTTCCGCCGGGTCGTCGAGCGGACGGTTGACAGACCCATTCCTGGGCCGTGCTGGTGCCTTGGCCGAGGGTGCCGGGGCTTTCATGTGCCCGACGGCGGGTGCCGCTCACCAGCTCGCTTGACATCTGATCGTCTTTGCTTCCAGTATTCAGCTACTTAACTAGTGGACTACTGGTGGGGTGGATGCGGTACTACATCGAGAGACGTCGTGGCGTCGCGGCGTACCAGCAGATCGTCGAGCAGACCAAACGGGCGGTCAGGGCAGGCGTACTGAAGCCCGGTGACCGGTTGCCGACCGCTCGTGAGGTGGCCGAGACCTGTGCTGTGAACCCGAACACCACGCTCAAGGCGTATCGGGAGCTGGACCGGGACGGCGTGGTGGAGCTGCGGCAGGGCGTGGGCACGTTCATCGCCGCGTCGGCCGCGGACCGCAGCCACCCACCCGCCGCCGAGTCGCCGCTGTACGCCGAACTGGCGGAGTGGATTGGGCGGGCGATGGCCGCAGGTCTGCTGGAGGAAGACGTGAGGGATCTGGTCGAACTGGCGCTTCAGGAGCGGCAGCAGACGGCATCGGGGACCGCCCGCAGCGGCACGAACGAACGGGGTGGAAAACAGTGATGAGTGCGGCGACAGGAGAGGCGGACGGACGGACCGCCCTGGAAGTGCGCGACCTGGGACGGCAGTACGGGCGTCGGTGGGTACTGAGCAACGCGACGTTTCGGCTGCCCGCCGGACGGGTCTGCGGACTCGTGGGCCCGAACGGCGCAGGCAAGACGACGATGCTGGAGATCATCGCGGGTCTGCGCCGGGCATCGGCGGGCGAGGCCAAAGTCTTCGGTGAACCGGCCGGCGGGGCGCAGGCGCGCCAGCGCGTCGCGTTCCTGCCGCAGGAGAAGCCGCTGTTCGCGCGGTTCACCGTGGCCGAGACGCTGCGGTTGGGTCGTGAGCTGAACCCGCACTGGGACCAGGAGCTGGCCGAGGGCTTCGTACGGGCCGGTTCCGTTCCGCTCGATGCCAAGGTGGGACGGCTGTCCGGTGGCCAGCGCACCCGGGTCGCCCTCGCGGTGGCCCTGGGCAAGCGCCCTGACCTGGTCCTGCTGGACGAGCCGCTGGCCGACCTGGACCCGCTGGTACGCCGGCAGACGGTGGCTGCGTTGTTGAGCGAGGTGGCCGAGCGCGGGATCACCGTCCTGCTCTCCAGCCACCTGGTGGCCGAACTCGACACGCTGTGCGACTACCTGCTGCTGGTGGCCCGGGGCGGACTGCGGCTGGCCGGCGACGTCGACGAGATCATCAGCGTCCACCGGACGCTGTTCGCGCCCACGGACCGACTGGCGATTGGCCCCGACGGGCTGCCCGCGGGCCTGGAGCACCACACGGTGGTGGCGGTCAGCAAAGACCAGCGCTACACCACTGCACTGGTTCGCCCCGGCGGACCAGTCGCCGATTTCTGGGAGGAGAGCGCGCCGACCCTGGAGGAAGTGGTCCTCGCCTATCTGGAGCAGAACGGCTCTGCGCCGCTCATCAGCCCCGACTCCCACGTCGTTGGCGCCGCCTCGGAGGTAGTGAAGTGACTGCGACGACACAGAAGCGCCGGGCGGACGCCGGACCTCCGAAGCTGCCGCAGCGGCGGACGTGGGCACGCGGCTTCAGCCTGAGCGGAATGGCCTGGCTGGTGTGGCGCCAGCACCGGGCGGCATTCCTCCTCCTGCTCGCGGCGGCGGCCGTCGCGACGGCGGGCCTGGCGTGGCTGGCCCGGGACGCGAACAGTGCCGTGGCGGCCGTTGGGGGAGCGAAGGCGTCACCCGTAGCTGAAGCGGCCCTCGACAGCGCATACCAACGACTCGGCCTGGCGGGTATGGCGCTGACGGGCCTACCGGTGATCATCGGGGTGTTCATCGGCGCCCCCCTGTTCGCGGGAGACCTGGAGAGCGGCACCGCCAAGTTCGTGGGCGTCCAGTCCTACGGCCGCTGGAACTGGGTGGCGACCAAGCTCGGCATGGCCGCGGTGTTCGCCGTCGTGGCGGCGCTCTCCAGCGGCATCGCCATGAAGGCCCTGTGGACGCCGCTGGTCAATCACTCGGCCGTCAACGCCGACTTCACCAGCGCCGGCGGGTTCGACACCACCGGCCCGGTCGCAGTGACCCTGGCCGTCCTTGGCCTGCTGATCGGCGCCGCCGCCGGGCTGCTGATGCGGCGCACGCTGCCCGCGATGGTGCTCACCTTCGTCACCCTGCTGGCGGTGAAGACCCTCTTCTCGCAGCTGCGCATGACGTTCGCGACCACGGTGACCAAAACGACGGCCGGCGGCAGGTTCGGTGACGACGACTACCCGGCGGTCCCCGCCAACGCCTTGTCGATCGACACCTCCTACATCACGCGCGACGGCTCGTTGCGCGGCTGGGGCACCTGCGCCGACGCGGACGACAGGGCGGCCTGCCTGCGACGCGACGGGGTGGTCGGCTGGTCGACGGAATATCTGCCGTTCTCCCACATGGACGCCATGCAGTGGGCGGCGACAGGCGCGCTGGCCGCACTGGTCCTGCTGACGGCGGGCGTACTGGTGTACGCGGCGCGGCGCGCCCTGCGCTGACCTCATGCCTGGCCGTCCGGCCGGAGGGCCGACGGTGCTGCCGCAGTGCGCCGCGGTGGCCGGACGGTGGTGCGGTCGTTGCGCCGGCGGTGGCATGCGCGAGCTCTCGCCTGGTGGAAGCGGCGCCAGTACGGCACGGCCAGGCTGCGGCACATCCCACGGGAGCTGAAGCGGACTGAAGCCCGGCGGTGATCCAGGTCGTGCTGCAAGCTCCCTCTCCGCGCCTTGACCGGCGGCAGCTCTGGTGCGCGACGGGTGCCGGCACCCGGGACGGCCAGGAAGACGGGCGGCCGACACCATCGGTGCCCGCGGTGCTCCACACCGCTGTTCGCGAGCGGCGAGCACGAGAGGTCCTGCCCGGGGAGTTCACACCCCGATCACGATCGGGAGCGCGTCCGGCCGACCGGAGGCGAGGATGCGCACGAGTGCCTCCCTCATGCGAGTTGTGTCCGCGGCCGGTGCGTGGAGAACTGCCTGGAGCACCGGATCGTCCAGGAACAGGGATTCCAGGGAATCGGGGTCGAACGTGACTCGTGGGATGTCCCCTCCCAGCTCCACCGTGCGCACACACCCGTACGCGGTGCCCTGGCCGGGGGTGACAACGCAGTACGAGTCGCAGCCGCTGCGGATGTTCTGCGCATCGGGTCCCTTGAAGCTGCACTGGAACTCAATCGCGAAGCTCTCTTCGCCCTCTGCCTCGACAACTCCGGCAGTCAGGGCATAGACGTCTGACCCCGGCTCGAGCCACCCGTAAGCGGTGCTCGCAGTGAATCTGTGGGTCACACGCCTGTTCTGCCAGGGCCGGCGGTGACCGATGACGTAAAGGCGGCGGAACGCCGCTGGGCTGGAGCAGCCCGGCGCGAGTGATCATGGCCCGTTCCATCGCGCCGTCCCCCGCCCAGACCGAAACCGACGCACCGCAGCCCCGCCGCACCGGAAGCAGGCCGTGCCCCGGAGCGGCCGGGGCGACTCTCCTCCCACCCCGCGGGAACTTCACCCCCCTCCCGGCCGGGACCGGTCCGGATACAGGTGGCGTGAGGGCACACAACCCCATCCTCGAACGGCCTGCCGCATCAGGACCAGGGAGAGACCACGCGTGCCCGACACCACCCGCCTGTACGCCCTGACCAGCACCATCACCCACCCCGTCCTCACCGGCGAGGACGGGCCCTCACCGCTCATCCACGATCTGGCCCTGGTGATGCGCTGGTACCTCAGCCACGAGCAGGAGGACAACCTCGCCGTCACCGTGCAGGCCAGCGACGACGGCGGCCGCACCCGGCGGCCCCCGCCCGTCCACACTCCCCTCACCGACCCCGATCCCACCCGGGACACCAGCGGCCAGGCCGGTCTGCTGCGCGACGCAGGGCCGACGTCCTGTTCGCGATGCTCCGCGACGGCACCTTCTACGAACCCCAGCCCGCCAGGTCAGGCTGAATCACCGAGCGTCCGCCTTGCTTCAGCCCACTGCCGCTCGAACTCCTCTGCGGATATCTCGGCCGCCTGCGGCTGGTCCTGCCAGCCGTTCATGGGGCCTTCGGCGAGAACGCCGAACTGCCGTTCATAGCGGGACATCGCCGCGAGATCGTCTCGATCACGCAAGTTCAGTACCTCTTCCAGAGAGACCGCCGTCACTGGCCGCGAGTCCTGCCCCCGGACCTCGACCTGTCGCGCTGCCCAGCCTTCGTCATCGGCCTCGAAGTACAGCCACAGATCTTCGTCCTCGTAGTAGGTCCGGAACCAGGTCGTCATGCCGCACATACTGACCCACGACCTTGACCAAAGGGATAGGGGCACCTCCCCCGTAGTGACGGACCGGGCCCTTACGACCGGTGCCGAAAAGCAGAACCCGTGGGGAGTCCGCGCGTGGGCGCGGGTTCACCGACCAGGTCTGTCCGGCTCATAGACGGATGATCGTATGACATGGCCCCGGCCGGGGTAGAGAGGATGCCGGGCGCCTTCCCGCAGGGAAGAGCCCGCTATGCATCCCTGCCGGCCCCGCCGGCAAGACCGAAGGACACGCAGTATGGCCAGCGGCACCGTGAAGTGGTTCAACTCCGAGAAGGGCTTCGGCTTCATCGCCCAGGACGGCGGCGGACCGGACGTCTTCGCCCACTACTCCAACATCTCCGGCAACGGCTACCGCGAGCTGGTCGAGGGCGAGCCGGTCACGTTCGACGTCACCCAGGGCCAGAAGGGCCCCCAGGCGGAGAACATCGTCCGCGGCTGACCACCGCCGACCTGCGCACCCCCGTGTAGAGTGGTCTCACCGACGCGGGGTGGAGCAGCTCGGTAGCTCGCTGGGCTCATAACCCAGAGGTCGCAGGTTCAAATCCTGTCCCCGCTACGAAGGAGAGGGGGTCCGGCATCAGCCGGACCCCCTCTCGCATTCCTGCGCACGGAGCCGGGCGGGCACAGCCGCTGCCGAGGGCGGGGGCGACGACGAGCGCCCCGACCTGGACGAGCTGGACTCCTCCTCCACGGCGCAGGCCGCGTCCCCGCCGCCTGCGAGCAGATCCGCGACCACCAGCGGCAGCGGGCCGCCGACCACCCCGCACCCGTCCCCGGCCGGCCTCCCGCGACCACGGCCAGCAGCAGGCCACCGCGCATCAGCAGCACCGCGCCCAGGGCCCCGGCCGCACATGGAAGCTCCGTCGTCATGGCCCTCGCGCCGTCCGTCCCGTCCATCGCTCGAAAGGCCCGGACCGGGGAGGGAAAACCCTGGATCCTCAGACGTCCCGCCGCGTCGTCGGTGCACGGTGACCTTCTCGGCGGTGAAGGAGAACACCCACGGCCACGGCGACGGTGCCTCCTGTCCGGGCAGGGCCTCGGCCGCCGTGCGGGAGCGGGTGAGCGCCTTGTCCGCCGACCGCCTGCGGCCGCGTGACCGAGCGCCTCGATGCCGGACAGCCAGGCCTCGGCGACGGCCGGACCACGGCCGCGCAGCGCGCGGCGGGCACGGCCGGCCAGGTTCGGGGCTTCGACGCCGTTGCCGGCATGCGCCTCGAACCGCGCGAGGTTGCCGTGGGTAAGGCGGCCAGGGCCGCTGCCGCTGCTGCGGCCACCGCCCCGCCGAGGAAGGCACGTCGGTGCATGTCATCTTCGTTCCCCGTCGAGAACGCCCCGGGCCGCCCCGTCCGCGACCACCACGAGGCCCCGATGACCACCGACGCGCAGGACAGCACGGAAGGTGCGCCCCCGCGGGCGGTGCTGTACGTGTACGCCGAGCGGAGTCCGCTGAACCCGAACCTGGGCGCACAGCGCGCCGAGCAGGAAGGCCGGATCTTCACCGCCGCACGGAACATCAGGACCACCGAGGCGGTCACCGAACCCGTACGGGCAACCCGACCCGCTGCGCCGGGAGGGCCGGAGGCGGGTGCGGGAGCTGGTCATCGTGCGGTGGCCGGCGGTCATCGCACCGGACCGGTCACACTGTCTGCGGCACCGCGAGATCAGCCGGCTCCAGGGGCAGGGCGTGAGCGTGCGCTGCTCCTGGACGCCGCTGTCGCAGACGGGAGCGCTGCGATGACCACGACGGGCATGCTGCACGATGAGCACCGGCTTCTCGGCCGCCTGGTGCGCGGCACGGCATCCGGGCGGACCGGCATCCTGCAGGCCATCGCTCCCGACGTCGGCACGGACGCACCCGTCGCCTGGCTGCGGCCCTCGGGTGGCGGTATCGAGTGGACGACGCAGACCCGGGCGATCGAGCCGGTTACAGTGCCCACGCCGGACCGGCCGTCCCCGCAAAAGCGCTGACGGCCGGGCATCGGGGAAGGGCGAGTGGTGGTTCGATGGGGGGCGTACCCGCACGTGCGGTATGAGGTGTTCGACTGCAGGCTGTGCCCGGGCAAAGGGGCGGCGACGGAGATCGCAGGCGTGGGCGAGCGGATGGCACGGTGGCGGGTGTGCCGCTCGTGCGACTTCTGGCTGACCTGCGTGGGCTACCGGATGCTCGGCGACCAGGACCCCGACGGCCGGCGCGTGTTGCGCATCGACGGACGGCACTACCTGACCTGGACCGACGAGCAAGGATGTCCGCCCGAGACCGGATACACCAGCCGTGCCGACCGCCCGTACGTCCTGCTCGAGGACGAGATCGTACGGAACGCGCGCTGGCTGTGGCTGATGGGCTCGATTCCGGACAGATTCCGCGAACAGCTGCCGGACAACGCCCGCTTCCTTGTGCCACGATCCTGATCGTCGACAGGCCCCGGTACCACCAGCCGGGCCGCTGCTGCCACCCGCCACCGGACACTGCAGGAGGTTCTGCCGACCACGCCTGCCGGCCGAGCGCGGACTGGCCCAGCCGACGGATCCGTTCCCTGCCGGCGGCCGGGACGGCCCGTGCCCACACCGCCTGCGCACCTGTCGGCTCCGCGCCGGCACAGGGCCTGTTGTCGGACCGGGAACCTGGCATCCGCTCGTGAACATCGAATCCCGCCTGCCCCAGAGCCTGACACTGCCGCCCGGCCGCATGATCACGTCGGACGAAGGGCACGGCACCGTGCAGCCGCTGTGGCTGAGCGACAGCCCACCCTGTGCTGACCTGTGGTCCCGTCTGCGCGCGGAGCACGCCGCCTCCGGCCTCTGGCCGCTCCTGCTCACCCCCTTGGAGCCGCACGAGGCCGACTTCCGCCCCTGGGCCTGCGGCGAACCGTCCCCCGAGCGCATGTCCTCCCCGGCAGACCACGACCCCCAGACCGTCCTCACCCGCTGGTGGCAGGACCACACCGCCACCGACGAGGACGACGACCAGCGGAACACAGAAAAACGCCTGGCCGTCACCGCCCCGTTCGGCCAGGCCTGGCCCGGACCCGCACCCGCCGCGACCCCCGTCAAGAATGCCGACGCGACAGCCGATCAGTACGCGCAGGCCTTCCTCGCTCAGCACCCGCACGCCCGCCTCGGACTCGTCGCCGCGCCCCGTGGAGCCGACGCCCTCACCACCGCCGGCTGGAACGGCCCGCTGAACTACGACAACGACACCGCCACGTTCTCCGCCGTCCTACGCGACTGGGAAGACCGCTTCGGCGCCCGCGTCGTCGGTGTCGGTTTCGACACCCTGCACCTCAGCGTCGCAGCCCCACCCCACCGCCCCGAAGACGCCCTGCGCATCGCCGCCGAGCACTTCGCCTTCTGCCCCGACAACATCTGGCAGGGCACCCACCCCGACCTGGCCACCTACGCCGAGGACCCCATCGACCTGAACTGCTGGGACTTCTGGTGGGACTGACCGGACAGACAAACCGGGCCCCGGCCGAGCAGCGCCGGACAGGAGCAGCGGCAGATCCCGCCGGACGCCGCGCCGCGATCTGCCAGGCCCTGAACACCCTCGTCCCCGCAACCGGCACGGCCGCGCCGGCGGCCGTCATCCACCTCGACGACCGCGTCACCGCCAAGGACAACCCTTTCCTGGACCCTCCCGGGCTCTGCCCGGGGCGCGGACGGCCAGACGGCTCCCTTCGCGGTTTCTCAGCCCTCGCGGTACGCGGCCCGGACGTGCCCGGTGCCGCATCCCACCGGCACCACCAAGGCGGTGCTCGAAGAGGCGGACCCGAAGGCAAATGCGCCCGTACCGCGGGAGCCGTCTGCCGGCCCGTCCAGCGGGATGCCTTCGCACGTGCCGGTGCCGGGTGCTGGGAGAAAGCCGCCTGCGGCGGACTCAGGCGCGCAGCCGCAATGACGAGGAGCTGACGGTGCTGATCGTCCTGGTCTTCGGCATCCTCGTCGCGCCGACCGCGTTCGGGCAGGGAGTGCTGGACGTCGTGGGGCAGCTGGCCGCCGGGATGAGCGACTCCAGCCGCTGAACAAGCCGCTGTGTAGGTTGCCTGGTGGCGCGTACCGGGCGGCCGAAGGCCGAGTTGATCCTGTCGGATGCGGAGCGGGCTGCGCTCGAGGGGTGGGTGCGGCGCCGTTCCACGCCGCAGGCGTGGGCTTTGCGGTGCCGGATCATTCTGGCCTGCGCGAGCGGCGCGTCGAACAAGGACGTGGCCGCGCAGGTGGGTTCGACACCGCATGCGGTGGGCCGCTGGCGGAAGCGGTTCGTCGAGCACCGGATCGCCGGCCTGGGCGACATGCCGCGGTCCGGCGGGCCGAGGACGGTGGCCGACGAGCAGGTCGCCGCGGTGGTGAAGCGGACGCTGGGGTCGGCGCCGAAGAACGCCACGCACTGGTCGACGCGGGCCATGGCGAAGGAGACGGGCCTGTCGCAGTCGACCGTCTCGCGGATCTGGCGGGCCTTCGGCCTGCAGCCGCACCGCACCGAGACGTCTCGGCTGTCCACGGACCCGTCCTTCGTCGACGAGGTCCACGACGTCACCGGCCTGTATCTGGACCCGCCCGAACGGGCCCCGGTGTTCTGCGTGGACGAGAAGAGCCAGCTCCGGGCGCTGGACCGCTCCCAGCCGGTGCTGCCGACGATGCCCGGGGTCCCGCAGCGCCTCACCCACGACTACGTGCGCGCCGGCACCACCACCCTGTCCGCCGCCCTGGAGGCGGCCACCGGGAAGGTGATCGGCTCCCTGCATCGCCGGCATAGGGCCGAGGAGTTCAAGAAGTTCCTGATCAAACTCGACCGGGAGGTCCCGCAGGGCCTGGACGTGCACCTGGTGCTGGACGACCACGCCACCCACAGGACTCCGGCGATCAAGACCTGGCTGGTCGCCCGTCCCCGCTTCCACAGAAGACTGGGCCGTGTATCGAAAGTGGATCTTGGCCTGTGAATGATCACGGTTCATGGGTCGGGGAGATCTCACGGACGAGCAGTGGGCGGTACCGGAGCCGTTGTTGCCGAAGGGCATGAGGGCGGGGCGGCCGCCGGTCCGGCCTCGGCGGCGGCTGATCGACGGCATACGGTTTCGGGTTCGGACGGGTGTGCCGTGGCGGGACGTGCCTGTCGAGCATGGGCTGTGGGGTCGGGTCTATGACCTGTTCCGCCGGTGGCAGCGGAACGGCACCTGGCACCGCATCCTGACCCGGCTCCGGTCCCTGGCCGACGTGCAGGGGGCGATCACGTGGGACCTGAGTGTCGATTCCACGGTGTGCCGTGCCCGTCAGCATGCGGCCGGGGCCCGCAGGCGGGGCGACCTGCAGAGAGAGCCGCCGGATGGCATCTTCACCGAGCCGGATGATCATGGGCTGGGACGTTCCCGCGGCGGGTTCACTGCCAAGCTGCACCTGGCCGTCGAGCAGAGGCAGAAGCCCGTGGCGATCGTGGTCACAGCGGGGCAGCGTGGGGACTCGCCGCAGTTCGAGACCGTATTGGAGAGAGTCCGCGTGCCTCGCACCGGGCAGGGCCGGCCAGGCGTCCGCCCCAGTCGGGTCCGGGCTGACAAGGCTTACGCTTCCCGGAAGAACCGCTCCTACCTGCGTCGTCGCGGGATTCGCTGCACCATCCCGGACAAGGCCGACCAAGCGCGCAACCGCCAGAAGCCGGGTTCCCGCGGCGGCCGACCGCCACACCTCGACCCGGTCGATTACCGCGAGCGCCATGCGATCGAGTGCGGGATCAACCGCCTCAAGAGGCACCGAGCCGGCGCCGCTCGGCACGACAAGCTCGCAGTCCGTTACGAGGCGGTCATCCTCGTCGCGGCCATTACCGAATGGCTGTGACCACTCAAAGGGAGCGCTGCATGCACACCAACTGCTCCCGCTCATCCCACGATCGGGTGACGGCGAAGCCGAGCCGTTCGTACAGAGCAATGGCCCCAGTTCGCCATTGCCACACTGAAAGCCGGACAGTGTGCACCCCGCCCTCCGCGGCATGGATGAGCGCGGCGCCGAGCAGGGCCGAGGCAACGCCACGGCCACGGGACTTCGGCGTGGTCCAGAGCCTCTTGATCTCCGACTGCCCGTCGTGCGGGGAGGTCACCACCAGGCACCCCACAACGGCATCGCCCAGGAGAGCCACCAGTACGACATCGTCGGCGAATGCGGTCCGGGGGTCGGTGATCTCTTCCCGGTAGCGGTCCGGCAGCCCCTGCACGTCGGCTACCGATTCGCCTTTCTCGGCCTCCGTCTGAAAATGGTAGGCGGCCAGCAGCGCGGCCAGGCCGTCCTCGATCGGAGGGGGCTGGCCTGGCCAGCGGACGATAGCAACCTCGTGGTGATCAGTCATGACGCCAGCATCACACGAGAAGGACCGAGCTCTCCGCGAGCTCTCTCGGTACACGCCCTGAGGGCGTCGCTCCGGGGCGTGTTCCCGTTTGCGCGGGTGCAGGAGAGATCCCCCTGTGGAGTCGTGTTGGCCCGGAAGGAGTGTGACGCAGGCCACGGGAACCCCGGCGGGGCTGCGGAGAGTAGATGGTGTGAGAGACACAGATCGAGACGATGAGCTACGTGCGCGCATAAGAGCCGGGGACCGCGATGCGTTCGGCACCCTGTACGACGCACACGCGCGTGCGGTGTACAACCACGGGCTGCGGCTGACCGGGGACTGGTCGCTGGCGGAGGACATCATGTCCGAGACGTTCCTCGCCGCGTGGCGGACCCGAGCTTCCCTGAACCTCGAGGGCGGGTCGCTCAGACCGTGGCTCCTGGGGATCACCACTCATAAGGCGCACAATGCCACACGCCGCCTGCGCCGACAGCGCCTGTTCCTCTCACGCCAACCGGCTCCACCTGCGGTGACGGACTTCGCCGAGGAGAGCGCGGGCCGGATCGACGACGCCCGCAGGCTGGCCGTGGTCCGCAGCGCCCTGAGCGGACTGCGCAGCCAGGACCGTGAAGTTCTCGTCCTGTGCGTGTGGTCCGGCCTCACCTACCAGGAATGCGCCGAGGCACTGGATATCCCCCTGGGCACCGTGCGCTCCCGGCTCGCGCGCGCCCGCCGACGGCTCGATCGGCTCAGCGCAAAGAACATGGAACCGCACGGTTCCCGCGGAGAGGTAAAGAAGCAGGCCGCATTCGCGGCCGCGCGCTCACAGGAGGAAAACCGATGACTGCCTCAAACCGCCATGACGGTTCCGGCGACGACGCCGCACATCTGCGCGGGCTGTTGCCGGACGCACCCGAATGGGACCTCACGCCCACCCGCCACCTCCACCACCGGAACGTGCTGCTGCGCGAGATCGACCGGGAGCGGACGGCCGCCCCCACCCCGGCGACGCCTGCGCTTCAACGGCGGTGGCTGCGTCCGGTCCTCCTGCTGCCCGCCACGGCCATGGCCCTCGCCGGCACTCTGATCCTCACGCTTCCCGGCACGGAGCAGGAACCCGGCGCCAAGGCAGAAGCGACCGACGCGAAGCACGCCGCAGCGAACGGCGTAGCGCTCACGCTCGACCGCATCGCCGCCGCGTCCATGGAAGTCGACGTCGAACCGGTCCGCGACGACCAGTTCGTCTACGTCCGAAGCCTGGTCCGCAACAACGAAGGCGCCTTCGACGGCCCGGTGAAGCTCGGCGCTCCACACCGCCGCGAAATCTGGGTGTCGCAGGACTCCGCACCGATCACTCGCACCGGGGTGATCCGTGAGTCCGGAAAGGGTGTTCCTATGTCCGGGCAGCGGATTCCCATCGAGACGGCCGCCCCTGACGGCAGTGCCGAGCAGGGAGTCCCAGCCGGAATCGACCGGCCCACCTACCGGTGGCTGGCCAAGCTGCCCACCGACACCGACGCTCTGCGCAAACTGCTCTACGCCCGGGCCCGACCCCTCGAAAACGAGTCGAAGGACCAGGCCGTCTTCAGGAAGATCGGCGATCTCCTGAACGAAACAGTCATGCCGCCGACCAATGCCGCGGCCCTGTACAGGACCGTCGCCACGATCCCAGGCGTGAGCGTGACCCCCGACGCCACCGACGCTGCCGGGCGCCACGGGATCGGAATCACCCGCGAGGAGACCGGCACCGCAACTCGAGACGAGTGGATCTTCGACCGAAACAGTTTCACACTTCTCGGCTCACGCTCCTACCTCACGCACACAGCCGGGAGCAAGCCCTCCACCCTCTACAACAGCACCGCCATCATGGAAACCGGCGTCGTGGACCGGGACGACCGCGAACCCACGGACAAGCAGAAGACGGCCTGAACAACGGGACAGTGCGCACCCTCGCCCCGACAGTGACCGAGGGCCCCTGCAAGGCGCGATCCCGACAAGTCGCCCTCGTCGGTGATCGTCCCGCCCGATGGCCCCGCCGACCCGCGCACCATGGATTCGGACGAGTGCATCCACCGGCGTGGGGCGGGCAGGCGGGTGACGGCCTCGGACTGTTCAAGTTCCTCCGGGGCCTGTCGAAGTTCGAGGCCGAACTCAACGACAATTCGCCGCAGCGCAGAAGCAGAGATCCTGGTGTGGATCGTGTCGGACGAACTGTGGTCGCCCAGCGAGCCGTTGCTGCCCGAGCCGCCGCCGAAAGCCGGTGGAGGGACGGCCTCGGGTGCCGGACCGGCAGGCTCTGTACGGGATCCTGTTCGTCCCGCACACCGGCATTCAGGGTGATCGCCGAACGCGGCCAGCCGCACGGCACCGGTCTGGGCACCTTCCGCTGGGTCGTCGAGCGGACGATCTCCCGGCTGCACGGCTTCCGCCGCCTACGCATCCGCTGGGAACGACGCGACGGCATCCACGAGGCCTTCCTCGGCCTCGCCGTCCGCCTGATCACCCACCGGCACGTCCAGAGGCCTCGTTGGAGCCAATCACACACGGGCACTGTGCTCTCCTCGGCGGCACCCGGTGGTTCAGCCGTTCACCCAGACCCGAAGCGGACCGACCGGCTCGAAGCCGTGACGGACAGCGGCTGCCAGGTTGTCGCCGCACTCGTAACCGACCACCGGCAGGGTGGGGAACAGTTCATGCACCGCACCGAGTACGACCGGCCAGGCCGCATCCGGTCCGCCCTCTGAAGCGAAAACGTTGGAAATCCCGACCACCTGGTCACTACGGCTCGCCACTGCTCCGGCAACCACCCGGCCGCTGGGAGACTGTCCGGCCAGCACGAAGGTGGCCGGGTCGTCCACCAACCCGGACCGGAAGAGGTCTGCGTTGCCATCCCCACCGTCCCAGGCAAGTGCCCAGGATCGTAGCGCGTCGGGGTCGCCCGCCACACTCCAGGAAAGGTCCGAGGCGACAGCGGATGCACTCGCGGGGCGGTGGATCCACCATGCCTCGAACAGCACCCGGAAGCCGGCCTCTGTCAGGTCGAGATCGGCGAAACTGTCCTTGATGGAGGCTCCGGGCGCCGTGCTGTTGATACGGGCTGCCAGCGCGGCCGGGTCGGCATTCGGCACCAGCGTCACCGCGTCGGGGTAGTACGGCGGCGTGCGGGCCGAGGCGGCCCAGGCTTGAGCCGCGAACTCGCCCGCCACGTCGTGCGACCGACTCATCACCGCGCACCACTCAGCGTTGTTGCGGGCGGCAGCGCGGACCAGAAGTTGCTTCGAGGTCGTCACGAGTGCGCATCATCACCCGGACGGATCTGGTTCGTCCAAGGGTTTCTCCACTCCCGTCGATGGACGCGATTCCTCGCCTGGAGAGGTTCGGGCGCCGCACGGGCATCCATGGGTGCCCCTCAGAGAGCACTACGACGCGGGCCGCCGGCGACTTCTGCAGGAGAGGACGGCCGCCTCTCCTGGACGCGGCCGTGCAACGCACCGCGATGCGGAGCAGTCAGAGCACGGTGGCCTTGACCGGATTGTGGTCGGACAGTCCTCTGACGTCTTCCACCGACACTCTCAGCACGGCCCCGTGTACCACGACGTGGTCGGTGTACTGGGACTTTGAGCCCGTCGTGCGGGGTCGTGCCGGCAGGGCACCCGGACGAGGGCCGCTGACCACATGGCCCTCGCCGAGCGCGCCGGCCAACACGTGGCGGTCAGTGTTGAAGTCGCCCAGCAGCACGGCTGGACCGGTCCAGCCGTCGATGAGTTGCCGGAGCCGGGCGATCTGACCGGCGCGCTTCAGGAGCGCCGGTCACGTACGGCGGTCGGTCCGCGCAGCTGAAGGAGGCCCGGGCGTCCGACCCCGAGCGGCAGGGCCGCTGCTCGTTCTCCTCGCAGCAGGCCGCGCAGCGCCGTCTGAACAGGGCGTTCGCCCGCGCGCTGCGTGGCGGTACGGAGCCCTGCGCGCGGGCGCCAGGGGAACGTGCGGGACACGGCTGCCGACCGTGCCGCTCCGGACGACTGTTCTCCTCACGGCCGGGCCGGTGTGCCACGTCGACGTGGGACCTCGCTCTGTGCTGCGGTGATGACCCCACGCCCGGACCGGTGTGGTGCGAGGACGACGGAACGGTCAGCTGATGACGCTGAGTGCCATCTGATCGTCCCGCCGACCCTCCGGGACGCACTTGTACGCGCCACCCATGTTGCGAGGCCAGGTCCGATACCACCACTGGTTGAGGCAGTGGCCCAGGGCTCGCTGCCCGTAGGCGTTCGGGTGGAAGGACTCCTCCAGACTTCCTTGGAACACCCCCGTGTTGAAGATCCGGGTCCAGTCCATGGTCGCCGAGGTCGGGCGGTTCTGGGCGTCGGCGACCCTGGTGGACTTCGAGCAGGCCTCGTGTCCTTGGAAAGCGTCACTCAGGTCCAGGAAGTCGGCCCTGTTGCCCTTGGCGACCTCACCGATTCTGGACGAGAGCGTGGGAACCAGCGAGTCCCGGGCCCAGTTGAGGTCCGCGTCGAACATCGGGCAGCCCTGATAGGTCCTGCTGTTCCCCAGGATGCCGCTCTGCGGATAGCGCATCTCGTTGCCCCGGGGCAGCGGTGAAGGGTAGGACTGAACCACGAGTCGGTAGTCGGACTCCTGATAGCCGCTCTTGGCCATGACGAACCGGACGTCCTTGACGGCCTTGTCGAGCAAGACCATGGCTCGGTCCATCTTCCAGCCCAGGTCGGCCTGCTCCGACGTGTTGCAGGGCTTGCCGAAGGGGTTGTTGTAGGCGAGGACGCAGTTGGTGATGATGTCACCGAATCCGAGGTCATTGCCGCCTACGGAGAGAACGATGGCTTTGACATCGTCCCTCTGGGCCACCTCTTTCAGCTGATCGCCCTGCGGCGGCTCCCCCTTCTGCGGCTGCCCGCCGGCCTCGGTCGGCCAGATGTTCTCGGCCTTGCTCCCGGAGCACGCCAGATTGACCGTCTTGAGCATTCCGCCTTCGTAGGGGATGGCAGCGCTGTTGATTTCGGTCGTGTCCGACCTGTAGCAATCTCCACTGCTGCCGTACACCCGGGTCGTGTCGTACGTGCCGGCTGCGTAGGCCCTGTCGGTGCCGTTCCGGTTCCCGAACGGGTCATTGCTGTTGCCGAACCACCTGCCCCCCGGGGCGGCGATGTAGCTGTCGCCCAGGGACACGATCGTCGGTTGGCCACTGTTGGGCGCCGCGGACGAGTTCGCAGGAAGAGAAAGGGCCGCGATGGCGGCGACACTGAGCGTGGCAGCGATCCGCTTGGCGGCGGATCTGACGCCGGTGGTCTTCATAAACACCTCTGAGTAGGAATTCCCCGTGTGAAGTGGGCACCACGCAAGGAAACAAGGCGAGTCAGGAAGCGGCAGGGTCCGACTGATGCGAAGTTTCAGTGCTTCTGGTGTCAACCGAGGTCAAGCATCGCCGGATTGGACCTGATGAGGCTTGAGCAACTGCTACCCATGTCTCACCGCACGGCTTTGCTCCTGCATCAGCGCTGCTCATGGCCCACCACTTGCCCGGCCCTTCGTGCCCGGGTGCTGGGAAGGAGGCCTCATGACGTCGGCCGGAGCACACGTTCGACACCGTCGCCGCCGCTCGCTTCGCGGTCGGCGACTCACGGGTCAAGGAGGTGACGGCTGTGCCGGGCGGTACCGGACGTCCCTCCCCGTGGTGGGCCGGCCCGGCACCGACGCCGCCCGAACCTCCAGCGTCTCGACGGACGCCCGGCCCCCAGGCCTCCGCGACCGGAACGGGCATGTACAGGGCCCTGTTCGCGGAGGTGCCTGCCAGGCCACCAGGTGAATGGGACATGGTCCCGGCCGGCGCTCCGGAGCAACGTGCCCACTCTGCATCGGACCCGGCGGCGAGCCGGGAATCCCGCAGCCACAGGGCGTCAGTTCCTCAGGCGTGTCAGTGGGCCCCGGAACCCGGATGCGACGCTCGGTGCCTCGTCGGACACGACCACGGCAGCCCTGTCTGCTCCACCGGGGAGCCAGGACAGCGTTCGGAACGGGACCCGGGGCCGCGGCCCGCGCCCATGGTGGTCCGCCGGCCCCGGCTCGGCTGCCGGAGCCCCCTTCGTCACCGGGCGTGGCTCAGCAACGTGTCGAGGACGGCTCCGGCGTGTGTCCAGAGCAGGGCCCCCGCCGCCGTGGGCAGCACGTGTCGGGCCGCCGAGGGGATCATGCGGGAGAGCGTCCCTCCCAGATCCGGTGAGTGCACCGGGCTGGTGTCCTGCTGTCCGTACCAGAGGTCCACCGGTACGCCGATTCCGGCAAGGTCGAACGGCCATCGGGACATCGCCAGGACGGTGTCACGGGCGTAGCCCTCCGGCCCCTGGCTGAAAGCCTCGTCCAACGCGCGTCGAAAGGCGCACTGGAAGACGGGAGCGGTGTACACCGTGCGATCGGCTTCTGCGCTTGTCGTGATGACCAGGTCCCACAGAGTTTCTGCGCTTGCGAAGTCGGCGAGGGAGGCCGCGGCGGCTTCGGGACCGGCCGCGACCGCGTCCACCATGCTTTTCACCTGAGGGGCCAGCGAGGAGGTGAAGCGGGGATGGGCGAGTTCGTCGCTGCCGGACACCACGGCCGCTCCGCTCACGAGACCGCTCGCCGCGAGAGCGAGCGCGAACGGTGCCCCCTGTGAGAACCCCACCACCGCCGGTGCGCGGAGCGCCCGCTTCTGGATGAGGTGCCCGATGTCGGCGGCCCAACTGGTCAAGGTCCGGCCGGGAGCCGGGTCGGAGACACCGAGGCCGGGACGGTCCACGCTGATGAGGCGGATGCCCGACGCGTCGACGGTGTCGCCGCCGAACCCGAGCCACCTGCTGGTGGCCGCCCCCGGGCACAGGAGCACTGGCGTACCGTCGACGGGGCCCCATTCCGCCCAGCCCAGATGTCTGCCGTCCGGCAGCCGAGTCCGGCCGAGTCGTGCCGGCTCCCGCACGCCGTAGTCCATAGAGTCCGTGCTTTCCCTTCGTACGTCGACCGCCGTGCCCATGACGAGGCTGCGGGCACGCAGGGACGCGCGCCGCGGAGCCCAAGCCGCTCGAGCGGGGCCGCAGCTTCCACGCACCTCACAGAGGCCGACACCTGCGGTCCGGCGTCGTGGGAGAAGGCACGACGATGTCGTCATCATGTATCGCGGCGTGCACACGCTACAGGTGGTGGGTGCGACGCAACGAACGAATAACTGCCGACCGGTTCGCCCCGAGCTCCACTGACCGGGCAGCCGATCCCGTACGGCACACCGCCGGCCCGCGCTCACGCCCGCCGACGTACGTGACGCGGGCCGCGAGCCGTGCAGTCTTCGGCTGCCCTGCATCCGAATTCCTCGGGTGCAGGGCCTGTCAGGTGCTCCGGAGTCTTCCCGGTCTCGGAGTCGGTCAGCTGGTGACCAGTTCGTAGTAGGTGTCGTACGGAGAAGTGATCCAACATTCGGCATAGGGGTAAGCCATGAGGGTGAACTGCCCGAATCCGTTGTGGATCTCGCCGGAGGACGTGGGTATGCCGGCCGTATAGCATGCGTATTGACCGGTAGGCCGCTTCCCGTCCGCCGTGACGAGACGCACGCTGTACCTGGCCTGGAAGAACCCGGCCCCCCATACCACCTTTTTCGGCTCGTTCGCATACAGCGTGCCGCTTCGCGGGTCTGCGAGGGTCTGGAGGCGGCCTGCAGCAGACGATGCGTTTGCCGTGGCCTGCAGCCCTTCCGAGGCGGAAGCCGCAGTGGGTGCTCCGGCCGTTACGGCCGTCGAGACGAGCAGGGTCGCTATTGCTGCGTTCTTCAGAGTTCTTCGCATCGTGATGCTCCCTTGGGTGAACTGTTGTGACGACTCACTGACACCGGGGCGTCCGGCCGACAGCGCGTGCCAGGTGTTGTCAGTGTTGTCCACTGTGGATCGCGGGGCTTGAGCAAAGCGTGCTCAAGAGCGGAACCAGGACGCCTGGAGAAGAAGCTGCTCAGACGCCACTTCAGTTGACTTGATCTTGCGGCGGTCCGGGGTGATGACTGCTGCGCTTGTCGAGCGGATGGCGCCGGAAGACCTGTGGACCTTGCCCCAGCGGGCGGTGTCGCCGGCGCCGGTTCACCCGCGGGACGGAGGGCACCGTCGGCGAGGGGGCCGCGAGATACCGGCCGCGTCACCTTCGTGGCCACCTCGGGCTGCACCCGGAACCGACTGCCACCGGGGTTCGGCCTGTCGGGGGCAACCGCCTTCCGCCGGTTCACCGAGCGGACCGAGGCCAGAGCGTGGGCAAGTCGCACCGCCCCGTCCTGGACGAACTCGGTGTCCAGGGCGAGTTGGACTGGTCGCGGTGCGCGATCGACACGACCCCTCCCGCCCTGAAGGACCGGCGGGCTTGTCGTACGGGTTCCGACTCGACTGCCTGCTGCCGGCTCCCACGAGTTCGCAGGAAGGCCGGAGAGCCGGACCGGCCAACGAACCCGCCTACGAGGGCCCCGCTCCCGCGGACACAGCCGGGACGATCACCTTGAGAGGCGCCTAGGGCCTCTCGTTTGGATCATGTCGGCGTCGCGGGGCTTGGCACGCGCATCTGCCGCGTTGTCGTCAGTTGCCGACGCTCCGCGTTGGCGCCCTCCTCCGCCTTGCATCTGCACGCACCAAGCCCCGCTCGGGTCGGCCACGACGCACCGTCGGTCGCGGCCGACCTGATCCAAACGAGAGGCCCTAAGGGTTCCGTTTGAGTCCGAGGGCGTCGGCGAGTTCCCGCCTGCTGGTCACGCCGAGTTTGGCGTAGACGCGCTGGAGGTGGTTGTTGACGGTGCGGACGGACAGGGTGAGGGAGGCCGCGATGGTTCTACTGGGGGTACCGACGGCGGCGGCGACGGCGATTTCTCGTTCGCGTTCGGTGAGGGGGACGGGTGCTGCGCTGGTGGCAAGGAGCGGGGTCCGTGCTCCCTGGCAGCGTCGAAGTGCGGCGGCGGAGCGGTCGTCGGCGTCGGTGGCAGCTTGGGACGGTCCGGTGCGGCGCAGGGCATGGGCGGTGGCGGCGAAGGCTTCCGCGGCGATGAGGTCGGAGCCGGTTTCCTCCAGTTGCAGGGCGGCGTCGCGCAGTCGGTGGGGGTCTCCGCAGGCCAGGGCTGTCGCGAATGCGGCTCGCGCCGGTAGGAGCGTTCCGCCATCGCCCTGGGCGGCTATCTCGTGGAGCCGTTCGGCGACTTCGCCCGGGGCGCCGAGGCGGGCGATGTCGGTCAGCAGAAGCGATTCACCGGTGAGGTGCCCCGTGCGCCTGGCGGATGCGGCACCTTCTCGTAGCAGGTCACGAGCCAATGCCTGGTCTCCCTGCGCAGCGGCGAGCCAGGCAGGCCCCAACTGCAACTCCCCCTCTGACAGGAAGCCGAGGGCGCCCGGAAGACCGTTGAGCTCGAAGACCGCTTCCGTGGCTGCCTTGACGTCGCCCTGGACCGCGGCGCAGGCAGCCAGACCGTTGAGGCCGGCCCTGAGGACCATGGTGTTGTTGACCTTACGGCCCAGGGCGATCGCTTCGGCGTACCAGCGGCGGGCTGTGGCGGTGTGCCCGGCGAGCCACTGCGCTCGTGCGCCCAGGACGAGAAGCCAGACCCGCACCACCGAACTGAACGCTGCGAGCTGGTAATAGGTGACCTCAGCCTCACGGGTGGCTGCGGCGAGCCGGCCGCCTTCACACAGAGCAAGCACCCACGGGAGTTTCTGGACGGCAGGGTGGGACACCAGCGCCTCCTCGTCCACGGCCATGTGGGCCTCGTACGCACGGAGTGCCCACATGGCCGCCTGCTGCGTCCTGGCGACCAGACTCAACCCCAGCGCCTTCATCAAGGCCCCCCGCAGCCAGGGGTTGATGTCCCCCTGGACGTGCTCGATGTCCTCCTCGAGTACCTCGAGGCGGGCGAGGCCTTCCGCGAAGCGTCCCTTGGCGACGTAGATGTAGCCCTCGTTGATCCGCAGCAGGTGCGATGCGGCCTCGCTCGTGACACGCTGCAGGGCCTGCGTGTTCGCAGCCAGCGCGGCCGACAGGTCGGCTTTGCTCCACAGGAGGTTGTCCACCCGGGTCATCACGACCGCGAGCACTTCCCCGTCACCCCGGGCCAGGGGGCCGGCGTCGACCAGAGTCCGCTCCGCGTCCTCCCAACGCCCCATCTGGAAATAGGCGTCACCCAGCAGTACACGGGTGAGCACCGTCATCTCCTGCGTCGACAACGCCTGGAGCAACGTGACCACTTGCGGATAGTCATGACTGTGACGTGCCAGACCCGCCGCCTGCAACAACAACGCAGGATCAGCCGTACCCGTTGCCGAAAGCCGGTAGCTGGCGATTCTCAGCGCATCACCACGCCGACGGGCACCACGCTCGACGATCCGGTCCGCCTCCGCCGCCAGCAACGCCCGGCGCCTGACCGTGGGCAGCGCCCCCCGCAGCACCTCCCCGTACAACGGGTGAGCCAGACGCACGCTCGTACGTCGCCGCTCCTCACCGATCTCGACCAGGCCCGCGCTCTCCAGTCGGTCCACCGTCCCAGCCGGCACCAGGCGGCACAACTCCGCCACCGACTGGGACCCGCACACCGCGATCCGGTCCAGCACCGAACGCTCGTGCTCACCCAGAGGTTCCAGCCTGGCGTGAATCACCTCTGCCAGACGCCGCGACGTCGGCAGTTCACCCACCAGCTCCCACACCTCACCCACCATCCGCAACGCACCGCAATCCACCGCCCCCAGCACCAGTTCACGCAGGTAGAGGGCGTTACCACCGGACGCCCGGAACAACTCGAACACCGCCCGCCGGCTCAGCGAAGCGCCCAACGCCCCCTGCAACACCTCATCAGTGGTCGCCAGATCGAACGCAGCCATATCGATTCGCCGCACCGCGTCCCCGTGCATCAAGGCATGCACCGCATCACGGATCGGCTCACCCGTACGCACTGTCGCCAGCAGTCGGACCACCCCCGCATCCATCAACTGCCGCAACAGCACCGCCGACGTCCCATCCAGCAAATGAAGATCGTCCAGCAGTACCACCCACCTGCTGCCCGCCCGCCGCAACGAGGCCGCCACCGCCGCGAAACCAGCCACCGGGTCGGACAGGTCCACCCCCGCAGGCAGCAGATGGGCCACCGCCCCCAACGGCACCGAACCGGCAGCCGCACTCGCAGTCGCCTGCGCCACCACGAAGCCCCGCCCCGCCATCAATGCCAAACACTCCTCGGCGAGCCGCGTCTTACCCGCACCCGCCGCACCACTCAGCACCACCCCTCGAACCGAACGGTCGACAAGAGCAGCCAGCGCCTCCGCCAGCTCGCCATCCCGCCCCGTCAGCGGCCACCTGCCCGACTTACCGCCCGCACCCTTCACGGTGAGTTCCCGTCCTGTACCACTTAGTGACGCTTTGATCCGAGGCCGTCCTGGAAGACATCGTTGCCATCGCACGCTTCACACTCCGGGAGCGACCATGTGAGTACCCTAAGCGTGTGCCGCCGCGGCGATCCGCGAGGCCTCAAGAGCCCAAGCCGATGCGGCAGTTGCAGGCGGCGCGCAGTCGAACGGTATGGCGCCCCGTGAGAGCGGCCAGTCGTGGAGCCCCCCCCCGGTCCAGCCCAGGTGGTGCCGAAGGTGGCGATCGTCACAGACGTGGGGGGCGAGACACCGAAGCAGGCAGGGCAGGGCACGAGTCGCCGGCCTGAGGTTCGCCGTCAGCGCCGGCCGTCCGGGACAGAGGCGGAGGGTGAGTAGCGCATCCAGCAGGAAACCGACGGCACCGGCTTGGAAGACGACTGCCCGGACTGTCGCTCCCGCCCGAGATCGGTGACGGCGGGAGCCGATCCCGATAGGGGCCCGAGCGGACGCCGAAGCGGGTGATGATTACTTCGCCGACGGTAACGGTGAGGAGCGACCGGTACATGCCCTCATGTGCCGGCCCCGCGACCGAACATACAATTCACGCGCCCCCTTCGGCGTTCTGAGCTACATTGACGTCGCACGGGCACGTGGGGAACATGCTGCGGCTCCACCACGGCACTGCGTCTTCGTCCGTAGAACCGCGCCAGCTGCTGACCTTCCGTCAAGCCGGCCATCAGTACTCATGGAGCTGTCAACCACCGTCACAATCGCGACCTGTGCGACCGGGTCCCCTCACAGCGTAGGCACTTCCCTTCTCAGCCGGCCGACTGAATCCAGGCGTATCGACGAGGAACCTGGATGCGGCTGATTGACCGAGGCAGCAGAAACGGATCCAGAGACCTCATGGGCGCAGGCACCCACTCGATCAGATGGCCTCTGATCGGCAGGGACGACGAACTCGCCGCATCCCTGTCCGCCCTGACCGACCGCTCGACGAAAGCGCTCATCCTGGCAGGGCCGGCCGGTGCGGGGAAAACCCGCCTCGCAGAAGAATGTCTGTTCCTCGCCGCGAGGCGGGGTTTCTCGGTCGGACAGGCCACGGCCAGTGCCGCCGCGAAAGCGGTCCCGCTCGGTGCCGTTGCCCACCTTCTGCCCCCCGGTATGGAATTCTCGGATCCGGTGCGGGGCTTCGCGGCCGCAGCAGCGTCCCTGCGGAGTGGCGGAAGCCGCTGGATACTCATGGTCGATGATCTGCACCTCATCGACACAACCTCGGTCGTGCTCCTTCGTCAGCTCATGGATGCAGGCATCGTCAAGGTTCTGGGCACCCTGCGTACGGGCGAGCCGCTCTGTGAAACCCTCCATTCCCTTCTGCGAGGCGACTCGGCGCAACGAATAGACATCGACGCCTTCGACTTCAGCGGTACCGAACGAGTTCTCCACGGCGTGCTCGGCGCACCTGTGGGACGTCGCACAACTCAGGACCTCTTCAATGCATCGGGCGGCAACCCGCTGTATCTCAGGGAAATCGTGTACGGGGCGGTCGAGACCGGAGCCCTTCGCAAGCAGGGCGAACTGTGGGAACTCGCCGATGGTCGGCTTCCCACCACCAGGCGCCTCGCCGAAGTCATCGCCGCCAGGCTCTCCCATGTGAAGGATGATGAGCGGAATGTCCTCAATCGGATCGCGGTCTGCGGAGCGCAATCGGTCTCCGAACTTTGCCAAAACGTTTCCCCGGAAACGATCGACAGGCTGGAAAGTGCTGCCCTGATCGAAGTAGTCGAAGAACGTCAGAGAGTGACTGTCCGGCTTGCACACCCTCTCTATGGTGAAACGGTACGAGAATCGCTGTCGACCGCCGAGCGGAACGCTTTGATGGCGGAAGCGGCCGATCGCATCGAAAGCCGCGGAGCACGGCGACGTGACGACGCCCTGCGCATCGCGAGCTACCGGCTGGCAGCGACCGGGACGGCCGACCCGCGGCTTCTCCTCGACGCCGCCCGTCTCGCCTCGCACAGCAATGACTACCCACGCGTGCTCGCCCTCCTGAAGGCTCTGCCTGACGACCACCGCAGCGTCGGCGCACAGGTGCTCATGGGCGATGCGCTGTTCCAGATGGGTCACTGGTCGGCCGCGGAAAGCATGCTCTCGGCAGCCGGCGCCGCGGCGCAGGGAGACGAAGAAGTCCTCGCTGTGGCCATGACCCGCGTCGAGAACCTCCTGGGTCGGGCACCCCTCTCGGCGGCACTCGAAGCCAACATGGAAGCGCTGTCGGCGGTGACGAGTCCCGTCGGCCGGTACACACTGACCGTCAACGAGGGCTACATATTCATCTCCAAGGGCATTGTCACCGAAGGCCTGCAGCGGCTGGAAATCCTTGAGGACGATGTCCAACGGGCCCAGTACGTCACCCCCTGGCTTCGAGGGGTGCTGACCAAGGCGCTCGGGCTGAGCCTCGCCGGACATACACAGCTTTCCGCCGTTTGGGCCCAGAGGGGATACGACGCCTATGTCGATCTGACACAGGAGGTCCTCGCCCCTGACGCGTCCGCCCAGAAGCTCCCTTGGGTGCTCGCCCTTTGTGAAGGCGGGATGATGGCGCGGGCGGCGCGCGAGGGAGAGGACGCATACGATCAACTCTCCGAATTCAGCTCCGTAGCCCGGATGTGGATGTCCGTCCTCGTGGCGCGGACGCAGTGGCTGGCGGGACACGTTCCCCTTGCTCGGCACTGGTACGCGGAGGCCATCGCTCTCGCCCGGAAGGTCGAGAACACCATCATTCTCAGACCGGCGCTGAGTGGCCTGGCGGCGTGTGCCGCGGTCCAGGGCGACATCGCGGCGGCCGAAAGCGCTTTGGATGAATTCCGCGCACTGCCCGAAATAGTCGGGTTCCTCTCGGAGGGAGAACTTCAGGCAGGGCGCGCTTGGCTGGAAGTCGCACGCGGGAACCTCACCGAGGCGCGAGAATTGCTCGCCGAGGGGGCAGCGTCCGCTCGGGCCACCGGACACGTCACGGCCGAGTCCTTGCTCCTCACGGACATCGCACGCCTGGGCGCGCCCCAGGACGTGGTACAGCGCCTGGCGGAACTGGCAGAAGAGGGAGACGGCGCTTTACTTCCCGCAAGAGCCGAGCTCGCGGCGGCCCTGGTGGCTTCGGATGCCCAAAGGCTGAGGACGGTGGCTCTGCAGTGCGAGGAGATGGGAGCCGACCTCCTGGCTGCGGAGGCGTATTCGGCCAGCGCCGAGATGTTACGCCGCGTCGGAGTGCCAAGGGCGGTCACAGATGCCGAAAACCGCGCGGCTGCCTGTTTGGCACGCTGCGGCGACGTCCGAACCCCGCTGAGCGCGAGAAGCATCGCCCCTGCGCCCTTGACCGAGCGTGAACGGGAGATCGCTGCCGCAGCGGCATCCGGGGCGTCGAGCAAATCGATCGCCGCCGAACTCCATCTGTCCGTACGGACGGTGAACAATCACCTGCACCGGGCTTACGCCAAACTCGGCGTCTCCGACCGACGGAGCTTGGCGGAGGTGTTCGAAGCCGGGCGGTGATGCTCTCGCCTGCCCGTCAGCGGCTCCCGGCCGCGCGTACAGCACATCGACAGGTCGCAGAACCGTCACCTACCTGTCAGCGTCGGTGCCATCTCATCTCAGGGGATGCTCGTCGCCTCGAAACAACCTGCTGTAACCGCCTTGCAGCGCTTCTCCTTCTCCGCGTCGAGCAAGAAAGAAAAAGCTCACTTCCCTGCTGATGCTCGAGAGTGAGAACTGCATCGACCCACGGGGCCTTGCCTTCTGTCCGCTCCGGGTCCCGAAGGGCCATTTGTGTTGTCCCCGGACCTCTTCGCACTCTCGCTGAATGGAAATACGGAGTGGATACTCGAAGTCGTCCGGCGATCAAGTCATAACGTTGTGCCTTATCGTGCATCGCCGGAATTTTGGCTGGAATTCCGCCGCGGGACCACCTGGGGTGAGGAAAAGCAAAAGCCGTCCCGCTGCTGTCGATCTGGGATGTCATGCCGTCCGTCATCGCCGCGTCACCGCGCGATGCGTGGGGTGGCGCCGCAGTGGCTGCCGTCGCACCGCCCGTAACCATAAACCTTCCTTATGGAGGGTCGTGCGATATGTATGATTGCTTGGATCTGTTTGCTCCGCTACATTGCGACCACCAGTGGGCGAGTGCGGGGAGAGCAGGATGAGAACCATCGGGTTGATCGGTGGAATGAGTTGGGAGTCGACTGCCGAGTACTATCGATTGCTCAACGAGTTCACGCGTGAGCGCCGAGGCGGACTGCACTCCGCGCGGTGCGTGTTGTATTCACTTGATTTCGCAGAGATCGAGGAGCTGCAGGTTCAGGGGCGCTGGGAGGAATCGGCGGACATTCTGGGTGCGGCTGCTGCCTCTCTGGAGAAGGCCGGAGCCGACATGGTGCTCATCTGTACCAACACCATGCACAAGGTCGCCGACCAGGTGCAGGCGGCAGTGACTGTTCCGCTGCTGCACCTCGCCGACGCCACCGCAGAGGCAGTGCGCGCCGCGGGGATCAGCAGGGTCGCCCTGCTCGGGACCGCCTTCACCATGGAACAGGACTTCTACCGGGCACGCCTGGAGGCGTACGGACTGGAAGTCATGGTTCCCGACGCCGACGCACGAGCTGTGGTGCACCGGATCATCTACGAGGAACTGTGCCTCGGGATCGTGAAGGAGGAGTCACGCAAGGAGTACAGCCGTGTGATCGACGCGCTTGCGGAGGACGGAGCGGAAGGCGTCATCCTGGGCTGCACGGAGATCGAGCTGCTCGTGAGGCAGGAAGACAGCTCCGTGCGGGTCTTCCCCACCACACGGCTGCACGCTGAGGCGGCAGTCGAAGCAGCCCTGGCCGCGTCGGAGTAGGCAGCCAGGTCACCACGGGGCAGCCGGGGCAGGCCCGGCCTCGCCCGCCGGCGGGCGGACCGCATGTCGCCGTCGTACACGGTGCGGTGGTCCGGGACGGCGGCCGCGCATACCGGCGAGCAGGTCGGCCGGGGAAGCCCGCATGACCTACTCGGCCGTGGTCGACGCCGACCGGCTCGACACCGCCGCGCACTTCCAGCCCGGCCCGCTTCCTCAGCCGGACGTGGGCATGCCCGAATCGTGGGAGCGTTACGAGAGCCGCCGCATCGACTTCTCCCAGTCGTACACCGGCGTGCTCGACGCGATCGCCCTCCTGGACACCGGCGCCCCCGGCTGGTCCGCCGGGGACCGTGCCGCGACGACCCGGTGGAACGAGGACTCCCTGCGCTGGCTGCACGACAGCGACCTCGGCCACCAGGAGAGCGCCGCCACCAACAACCACGGCACCTCCTACGGCATGCAGCTCCTGGCCCTCGCGTACGCGACGGGCGACGAGGACCTGGCACGCCGTACCGTCCGGCAGACGGCGACCACACGCGTCATCCCGCAGATCGCCGCCGACGGCAGCCAGCCCCAGAAGCCGGCCCGCACCCGGAGCCGGCACTGCTCCGCCTTCACCCTGGTCGCCCACACCCGGCTGGCCGCGATCGGCCGGCACGTGGGCGTGGACCTGCACGTGGGCGTGGACCTGTGGGGCTACGAGGGCCCGGACGGACAGAGCCTGTTTCAGGCCGTCGACCACCTGCTCCCCGCCGCCACCGGGGCCGCCGCCCGGCCGCACCCGGAACCGGAGTTCCACCGGTACGCCGCGACCGACGTCGTCCACGCAGCCGCCGACCCGGGAGACAGCCGGGCCCGTAAGGCCCTCGCTTCCTTGGAAGCACCGCCGGGAGGCGACCTGCGGCTGCTGCGCCCGGCGCCGGAGCAGCCGGACTCGATCGCCCAGTGAGCGTCGGGGCCCGCCGTCCGGCCCCCGAACCTCGTCACTGGCTGCGCACCACCACACCGTCCAGCAACGCCCGCAGGTCGCGGGCCGGCCGGGCGGGAGCCCGGATCCGGTCGAGCTCCGACAGCGCCGAGGCCCTGCACCGCCGCGCCACGGCGAGCGCCGCCGCGCGTCCCCCCGCTTCCTCGGCCAGCTCCGCCGCCCTGGCCACGTCCCCGTCCGCTTCGAGCAGAGCGGCGAGACGACGGGCGGCGGGGTGGCCGCTCTCCAGGGCGGACACCACCGGCAGGGTCTTCTTCCGCTCGCGCAGGTCCCCGTGCACCGGCTTGCCGGTGACGGCGGGATCGCCCCACGTGCCCAGCACGTCGTCCGCGATCTGGAAGGCGATCCCCGCCTGCCGGCCGACCCGGTCGAGGCCGGCCACCACGGCGGGGGACGCGCCGGCGGCCAGCGCCCCCAGGGCCAGCGAACAGCCCAGCAGCGAACCGGTCTTGCCCTCGGCCATGTGCCGGTACTCCGTGCTCCGCACGCGGCGTGGCCCGGTCCACGGGCGCCCCGCGAACAGCAGGTCGTCGGCCTGTCCGCGCACCAGGTCGCCCAGCGCCGCCGACAGCAGCCGTACGCCCTCGACCCCGCCGGCGGACGTGGCGAGGGTGTCGACGGCGAGCGCGAAGAGGGCGTCGCCGGCGAGGACGGCGGGGCCGGTCCCGTACGCCCGCCAGACGGCGGGACGGCTCCGCCGCACCGGGTCGCCGTCCATGATGTCGTCGTGCAGGAGCGAGAAGGTGTGCACCAGTTCCACCGCGACGGCGGCGGGCACCCCTGTCTCCGGGGGCGCTCCGGCGATCTCCGCGCCGAGCACGGCCAGTGCCTGCCGTAGGCCCTTGCCACCGGGGGCGGTGACCGGCGCGCCGCCCACGTCGCACCAGCCGAAGGAGTAGGCGGCCATCTCACCGACCCAGGGGTGCAGTCGGCCGACGGCCTCCCGCAACGCCGGCCGGGTCAACCGCGCGCACCGGTCGACGATCTGGGCCGGTGCCGCCGGTACGGCCGTCACCGTCACGCGGAGACCTCCCCGTCCTGGGCGAACTCCGCCTGGGCCCGGGCGACCATCTCCCGGGCGTGCCGCAGTCCGATCCGCTCGGTCAGACGGGCGAGTTCGGCGAGTTCGGCCGCCGTCGCGGCGCGGTCACAGCCCAGTCGGGCCAGTGCCTTGGCCAGCCCGAGCCGGGCCAGCGTCTCACCGCGCGGCTCGGTCATCTCACGGAACTCCGCCAGCGCGTCCCGGTACAGGTCACGCGCCTCGGCGTAGCGCCCGGCGCGGTAGAGGACGTTGCCCCGCATCTTGAGGTTGTAGGCGAGAGCGCTCTTCAGTTTCATCTCCCTGCACGTGGCCTCGGCCTGCGACAGCAGGGACAGGGCCCGCTCGGTGTCGCCGTCGCGTACGGAGACGACGTCGGCGAGGCCGCGCAGGGCCCAGGCGTGCCCGCGCCGGTCGTCGGCGCGGGCGGATATCTCGGCCGCCTCGGCGAACAGTGCGTGGGCGCTGTCGTACTGGCCGGTGTTGCGCCGCATCTGGGCGATGCCCTCCAGCGCCCAGACGGTGTGGCGGGCCTCCCCGCGCTTGCGGGCCTCGTCGAGCAGTTGCTCGTGCAGCCGGCCCACCGCCTCGTAGTCCCCCTGGATGCGGCCGGTCTCGGCGAGACCCGCCAGCGAGTACCCGCGGACGACGACGTCCCCCGCCTGCTCGCCGAGCTCGGCGGCGAGTGCGAGCAGCCGGCGGGCCAGCGGGAACGCGCCTCGTTGGCGGGCCAGGGTGCCGCCGCTCCAGAGCGCCCAGGCCATGCCCGCGAGGTCTCCGGCCTCCCGGGCCGTGCGGTAACTCGCCTTCCAGGCCCGCTCGGCCTCGCGTACCTGCCCGAGGCGCCGGTGCGCTTCGGCGACCGCCAGGCCCGTGCGCGCCGCCTCGACGGTCCGTCCGGCCCGTACGGCCTCCTGCATCTGCTCGGTGCCGGCCGCGAGCACGTCCGCCAGCGGTGCGTTGACGGACAGGGTGGTGAGAGCGCCCTGGTACTCCGGGGCGAATGCCTTGCCGTACATCGAAGCCTTTCCGTTCGGTGGCCCGGACCCCCTGTATACACATCGTGTATACGTCGGGTGTATAGTCCGGCGGCCGTCAGCCCTTCTGCTGAGGGAGGGGAGAGAGGGCTGCGGCCCGTGCGTCGTCCGTCAAGACGGAGGATCTCGGTCCGGGGTTGCCTCCGCCGATCGACGAAAGGGCGTTGTCACGTTGTTGGGCGCGTGATTGCCTGACGGCGCGTCGGGGCGTGATGGGTCTTGGGGCCGGGCAGGCCTTCAGGCCGTGGTGGGCCGGCCGGCAGCGTCGGTGACCTGCTCCCAGCTGGTGAAGCGGACGGTCATCTCGGCTCGGTGGTCGGAGGCTGTCGTCAGGTGACGGCGGGGCCGGAAGTGCGGTGGGGTGCCGCTGAACGCGGACAGGAACCGCTGGGCCCCGCCGACGCTGCGAAAGCTTTTCATGGCGCGTTCGCGCTGCCGGGTGGGCTGGTGGGAGTTCCCGGGCCGGTTGTTCAGGCCCTTGTGGCAGCGGTGCTCCACCGACGGCATCGCCTCGCGGTGGGCGGCGCCGAAGGGACGGAGCTTGCCGGTGACGATCACTCGTGGCATCGACCGGGTGGCCTTACCAGCTTCCCGAAGAAGCGCGTGGCCGCGGCCTTGTCACGGCGGTTGTGCACGAGTGTGTCCAGCACGGTCCCGTCGGCGTCCACCGCCCGCCACGGGTACTTCTGCTCTCCGTTGATGCGGTCTCCGGCTCGCCCATCCCGTCCGGGCTGACCCCACCACTCCGTCCCCCGGTTCCCTGACAGGCAGCTCACCAGGGAACCGGGCCGTGCTCGTCGAAGAAGCCGCCGGTCGGTCCGTCATCGGGCAGCGTGGCGAGCCGGACGACCACGGCCGCGCCGTCGGCCGCGGTGCGGGTGAGGCCGGGGAACGCGGTGGTGAGGTCGGTCGCGCACGGCCCCGGATCGGCGGCGTTGACCAGGATGTTGCGGCTGCGCAGTTCCTTGGCGTACTGCACGGTCAGCGAGTTGAGTGCGGTCTTGGACGGGACGTACGCGGCCAACGGGGGCCGGGTTGTGAAGTAGTCCTCGGGATCGGTCATCCGGGCGATGGAGCCCAGTCCACTGCTGACATTGACGATCCGGGCGGCGGGGGAGCGGGAGAGCAGCGGCAGCATCGTGGTGGTCACGCTGATCACGCCGAACACGTTGGTCTCGAACACCTCGCGTACAGCGGGCAGTTCGACACTGCCAGGGCTCTGGGCGGCGAGGTCGCCAGAGATGCCGGCGTTGTTGACCAGGATGTCCAGCCGGCCAAAGCGCTCCTCGATCCAGGGGGCGGCGGATAGGACGCTGGCGCGGTCGGTGACGTCCAGGGTGACCGGGTGCACCCGCGGGCCCAGGCCGGCTGCGGCTGCCGCACCGCGGTGCGGGTCGCGCGAGGCCAGCAGGACGTTCGTGCCGAGCGAGGCGAGCCGGGCTGCGACCTCGCGCCCGATGCCCTTGTTGGCACCGGTGACCAGGGCAGTCGTGGTTTCTGTCATGCGTTCAGCCCACCACGGGGGCGGCCGGGAGTTCCAACACCGATCAGGTACGCAGCGATACCGTGCGGGTATGGAAAGACTGGAGGTCCGCGAGCTCGTCTACTTCACCGCTGTTGCCGAAGAACTGCACTTCGGTCGGGCGGCCGCCCGGCTGGGGATGACCCAACCGCCGCTCTCCCGCGCCATTCAGCAGCTCGAACGACGGTTGGGCGTAACCCTGTTGGAACGTGACAGTCGCCGGGTCGCACTGACCGAGGCGGGGACCGTCCTGCTCCGCGAGAGCCGTACGGTGCTCGACGCCGCGTCGGCCGCGGCGCGCCGCACCCGGCGGGCCGGCCGCGCCGACCCGCGTCTGGTCCTGGTCATCAAGCCGGGCGGCGACGGTGGCCTGCTGCCCGCGATCCTCGACGCCTATCAGGCTGAGCCGGGTGCGCTGCCGGTCGAGCTGGTGTGCAGCTTCGGCGAGCGTGAGATCCTCCTGCGGGAGGGTCGTGCCGACGCCGCCCTGCTTCACCGCCCCCACCACGACCTCACCGGCCTGGACACCCAGGACCTCCTGACCGAGACCCAACTTCTCGTGATGCCGAGTTCGCATCGCCTCGCGGGCCGTACCCGGGTCTGCCTGAACGACCTCGCCGGAGAGCCCCTGCCACGCTGGCCGGGCGCATCTGAAGACGGCTCACACGGACCCGAGATCCACGACCTTGGGCAGCTTCTCCACCTCATCGCCTTGCGCCGCATGGTCGCCGTCCTCCCCTCCTCCATCCGCGACCAGCTCCGCGACGACCTGGTCGCTGTCCCAGTCGATGATGCCGAGCCCACCACGCTCGTCCTCGCCTGGCCCGAGCACGCCACCTCCCCAGCCCTGGCCGCCTTCGTCCGCGCGGCCGCCGCCGTGGCGGGCAAAGCGACGGGCCACGGCGGGTAGAGCGGGGAGACACGCGGGGTGGGAGGCGCCCTCGCCCATGCTCGCAGGCGTGCGAACACTCCAGGACGCCCTCACGGCCACCGTCGAGATCACGCCTGGAGGCAGAATGACGGGCACCGGACGGCGAACCAATTACACGGTCGACAATCCGAGCCAAGCCACTGGCTGGGACAGGAGGGCGGACACTCCGACGAGGGTCAGCCAATGCGCCACTCTGCTGTGCGGGGACCGCCCGGTCTTGTTCACCGAGAGCTTCGGCCCGTTGTTTCGTGGCGAAGCAACGGGTGCGCAACCGCTCGCGGTAGATCCTTTCGACCGGGCCGAGAACAGCCACCAGACCACCCGGCAGCGCGAAGGCGTCATGAAAGGTTTCCGCTCGGTCGGCGGGGCCCAGCGGTTCCTGGCCGCGTTCAGCGGCATCCCCCCACTTCCGGCCCGCCGCCACCTGATGACCGCCACCGCTCACCGAGCCGAGACGACCCTCCGCTTCGCCATCTGGGAGCAGGTCACCGGCGCCGCCAGCCGACCCACCACGGCCTGAGCCCAGGCCCCGAACCGAGCCCCAACACACTGCGACGCACCATCAGACAGTCACGCACCCAACAACGTGACAACGCTTCAGCAGGGCCTGGCGGCCGGCGCTCAGGCGCCGCCAACGGGAGCCGATCGTACGGCGGTGCCGCCGCAACTGCTGCGTGAGGAAGCGGGGGCGGAGCTGGACACGTCGACGCCCGACGGTAAACAAGCACGTGAAGCCCCTGGTGGAGGCGGTTCTCTTGGTCGAGAACCCACCTACCAGGGGCTTCACCACATTGTCAGCCCAACCGCCTCGCTTCGGAGACAGGTTGGAAAGGGCTCGGTGTACCCGATTCGGCATGGTGCCTGCACCGGCGTGCCCCCTCTCGCACGTTCCTCACCATTGCGCGGAAGCGGTCCCACGGAAGTCGTCATTGACAGGGCTCAGGTGTTGGTCGAAGATCGCTTCACGTCGACGCGGTGTCGAAACAGACCGGAAGCGGTTCCGGGCCGCACCGCCGTGCGATCCGTCGTGAAGCCTCTGGAGGGGCCCTGGCCAACGGGTAGTGCTCCATTTCTCCCTTCACCTCTGACTGAACAGGGTGGCTGAGCCGTAAAGACGCGGCAGTCGAGTCGTCTCCCCTGTGTTCCCAACAGCGTGTGAACAAGAAGGCACCCCGTCATATGGAGGCGGACGCCTCGTCGGCGTCCGGTTCACACGCTTCGCAGCCGGAACCGCAGTCACCGCTGTGCTTCCCGAGTCGTCAGGGTGGCGTTTCCCTTCCCGGAACGGCCCAGACACCCCGCCCCGCGGTGATCCCGCGCCACCGGGCCCCGTGCCCGTGTCCCGTCGCACAGGACAGGAAGGTCAGGTACCCCCGATGCGGAACACCCGCCGCGCCGCTCCCGTCTCCTCGTCTCCGCTCCCCACCGCGGGCTCCGCCGCTGATCCAGCGGTCCGGATTCATCCGGCCTCCTTCGCCCAGCAGCGGCTGTGGTTCCTGGCGCAGTTACCCGGTGCGGCGCCTGCCTACAACGAGACGGTCTGTCACTCACTGCACGGTCCGCTTCGCCGCGACATCCTCAAGCGAGCGCTGGACGTGCTGAGCGACCGCCACGAAGCCCTGCGCACGCGGTTGGTGGAAGATGCTGGGGTCGTGCTCCAGTACGTCGACCCGCCCGGCGCGGGCTACGCGTTGACGGTCGAGGACCTCACCGGGGCGGACGATCCCGCCGCACGCTTGGCTGCGGTCCAGGCTGACGAAGCCGGCACACCGTTCGACCTGATGGCCGGCCCGCTGGCACGCGGCCGTCTCGTCGTGCTCGGCCGGGACCACCACGCACTGCTGCTGACGTTCCACCACAGTGTTTACGACGGCCAGTCGATGAACGTCATGATGCGGGAACTCGGCCTGATGTACGAGGCATTGCTCCAGGGAACCGAGAGCACCCTGCCTCCCCTGGAACACCAGTACACCGACCATGCGCGGACCCAGCGCGAGGCCGTGCTCGGCGGTGCCCTCGCCGGACAGGAGGCGTACTGGCGGCGCGCCCTGGACGGTGCGCCCCCCTTGCTGGACCTTCCCACGGACCGGCCCCGCCCGCCGGAGCAGGACTTCGAGGGAGGACGGGTCGAGTTCGCCCTCGACGCCGGGACCACAACGGCCCTGCGGGCACTGGCACGGCGGCACGGCGGCACTCTCTTCGTCGCCGTTCTGACCGGATGGGCGGCGCTCCTGTCGCGGCTGACGGGCGACTCCGACATCGTTATCGGAAGCCCGGTCGCCAACCGGCGAGGCCCGGGCGCCGCAAGTCTCATCGGCTTCCTTGTCAACTCCCTCGCCCTACGGATCGACCTGTCCGGCTCACCCACTGCCGCAGAGGCCCTCACTCGGACGCGGGCCGTCGTCCGTGACGGCCTCGCACACCAAGACCTGCCATTCGAACGGGTCGTCGAGCTGGTCAACCCGCCGCGCAGCGCGGCCCACTCACCCCTTTTCCAGACCATGCTGGCCTGGCAGCCCGACCGCGAGGGCCTGCTTCACCTGCCCGGCGTGGCGGCCGCCCCGCTGCCGATTACTCGTGCCCCGGCCAAGTTCGACCTTGCACTGTCGGCCGCCGAGACGCATGGACGGCTCGTCGGGCACCTCGACTACGCAACGGCGTTGTTCGACCATGCCACCGCCCTGCGCTGGGCGGACCATCTCAGGTGCCTGCTCACCGACATGGCACGCCACCCCGACCGCGAGATCGCCGCGCTGGACCTAATGGGAGAGCCGGAGCGCCGCCGCCTCATCACCGACTGGGACGCCGCGGCACGCGATGAGAGCGGTCCGGATCGCAGGAAGGGCGGGAACACCGCACCGGCCGAACGGGGCACGGAGCCGGAGGAGGCCGCCGCTGGTACCACGGTGGTGCCCTTCGGGTCCGCTTCCGGGCTCGTCGAGCTCTTTGAGGCCCAGGTGCGCGCGCGCCCTGAGCAGCGGGCGGTCCAGTGCCGCGACCGGTTCCTGGACTACGCCGCACTGGAACGGCGGGCCAACCGCCTCGCACACGCCCTCGTCGCCCGGTCCGTCCGTCCGGGGGACGTCGTCGGGCTGCACGCGACCCGCGGCTGCGATCTGGTGGTGGGCGTCCTCGGTATCCTCAAGTCGGGTGCGGCCTACCTCCCGCTCGACCCCGGCCAGCCCCGGGACCGCCTGGCCGGCATGGTCGAGGATGCCGCTTGCCCGGTGGTGCTCAGCGACCACGACGCCACCGGCCGGCCGGCCGGGTGGCTGGGCCTGACCACCGTCGAGGCGGAGGGCGCGCCCGACGGACAGCCCCCCGCCGTCGAACACGTGCCAGGTCGGCTCGCGTACGTGATTTTCACCTCCGGGTCCACGGGCCGGCCCAAGGGCGTGGCCGTCGAGCACCGCAGCGTACTCAACCTGTTCGCCGCCTGGCAGACCCGCATGGGGGCACCCGCCGGTGAGGCCGGCTCCGCCTGGTCCAGCATCGGCTTCGACGCTTCGGTGCACGAACTGCTGCTGCCACTGGCCACCGGGGGCGTGCTGCACATCGTCCCCGAGGAACTGCGCGGCGACCCCGAGGCACTCCTGGACTGGATGCGCGAACACGGCATCGAGCAGGCCTTCCTGCCCCCGGCCTACATCAAGTGGATCGACGAGGACCCCGCCCGGCGACTGCGAGGACTGCGGCTGCGCAAGCTGCTGACCGGGGTCGAGTCGCTGACCGAGGCCGCGCTGTACCGCATGACGCGGCACCTGCCAGGCCTGCGGATCTGCTTCGGCTACGGTCCGACCGAAGCCACCCTCTACAGCACCGCCTACTACGACCCCCGGCCGCTGGAACGGCAGTGCCCGATCGGGCGCCCGCTGCCCCGCACCCGCCTGTACATACTGGACTCCCGGATGCGGCCGGTCCCGCCCGGCGTGGTGGGGGAGGTGTACCTCGGCGGCGCGGGTCTGGCCCGCGGCTACCTCAACCGCCCCGACCTGACCGAGGAACGCTTCCTGCCCGACCCGTTCGTGCCGGGCGAGCGTGTCTACCGCACCGGGGACCTCGCCCGACGCCTGCCGGACGGCCACGCACACTACGTGGGACGCGCCGACGACCAGGTCAAACTACGAGGCTTCCGGATCGAGCCCGCCGAGATCGAGGCGGCGCTCACCGCCCTGCCCGGCGTCCGTGAGGCCGTGGTGCTGGTCGACCGCGACGCCACCGGCCGGCCCCGGCTGGTCGCCGGGATCGGCCGTGGCACCGCTCCGCCCCGCAGCACCCACGAGTGGCGCGCCGCCCTGGCGCGCCGGCTGCCCGACTACATGGTCCCGGCGGTCTTTACCGACCTGCCCGAACTCCCTCTCAACCACAGCGGCAAATTGGACCGCCCGGAACTGCTGCGCCTCGCCCGGGAACAAGGAGCGGACCAGGTCAACACGGCGAACCCGCGCGACCACGTCGAGCACGCCCTGTACCGGATATGGCGGGACGTGCTGTCGCACCCCGGCATGAGCATCACCGACAACTTCTTCGACGTGGGAGGAACCTCCCTGTCCGCGATCAAGGTGGCCCACGCCGTCACCGAAACCTTCGGTCGACGGATCCCCGTGGCCGAGATCATGCTGCGTCCCACCATCGAGTCCCTCGGAGCACTGCTGCGTGGCGACGCCGCCCACCGCGCGCCGGGCAGCGTCGTCGAGTTCCGCCCCGGCCGGGACGCCCGGGTCGTCTGTGTGCACCCGGCGGGGGGCACCGCTTTCTGCTACCTCCCGCTGGCCACGCTCCTGCCCGAAGCGGTGGGCGTGTACGGGATCCAGTCCCCGGGCGTGAACCCCGGCGAGGACGCCCTGCCCACAGTGGAGGCCATGGCCGAGGAGTACCTGCGGCTCCTGGGGCCCCTGGACGGCGGCCCGGTGATCCTGACCGGCCTGTCCTACGGCGGTCTCGTCGCCCACGAGATGGGGCGGCTGCTCGCGCGGACGGGACGCACCGACGTCGGTGTCGTCCTCCTCGACACCCAGGCCACCGCGGACGAAACCGCCCGCGCGGAGATCACCGCCGTGGACATGGCCGAGTTCCGCGACAAACTCGTGAGGTTCAACGGAATGTACCCCGGCATCGACGACGCACAGGTGGAGCGGTACTTCCGCATCTACAACCACAACCGTCTGACCGCCCGCGACCACGTGCCCGCCAGCTCGCCGGCACGGGTCGTCCTCGCCCAGGCCGTCCCCGGGGGCCAGGACACGTCTTTTCACGCCGAGGTGCGCGATTTCTGGCGCTCCCGGGCCCGGGGAGGATTCCGGGTGGAGGCCGTGGACTGCGACCACTGGGAGATGCTGGAGAACGCCGGGGCCGCCCGGATCGCCGGGATACTCGCCGCCGAACTCGCCCACCACGGCGCCCCGGAACACGCGGCCGGGCCGCGGACGACGCCCTGCGAGGCCTCCCCGGCGGAGGCGGTGTGATGGACGACCGTAACCCCTGCCACCGGGACAACGAAACCACGCCCGGCTCGCTGGCCGACGCTGTCCTCGCCCAGGCCCGCCGGACCCCCGGTGCACCCGCCGTCGAGGACGGCGAGGTCGTCCTCGACTACGCCGCACTCGACCAGGCCGCCGCCCGGGTGGCCGACCGGCTGCGCGCGAGGGGAGTGGGCCCTGGGCAGTCGGTCGCCGTCCGCCTCCGTCGCTCCTGGCGTTTGGTGAGCGTCATGCTCGGCATCCGTCGGGCCGGTGCGACCGTCGTGCCACTGGACCGCCTCAGTCCGCACGGACGGCAGCTGCACATCCTGGAGGACTCGGGGGCCGTCGCCGTCGTCCACGATTCCACGAACCGGCCGGCTCTTCCCGGCCACCTGACCGTCCTGACCGCCGGCCTGCTCCTCGGGGAGGACGGGCCGGACGCCCTTCCGGCCGCGCACGACGCCACCGCACGGCCGGGTCCGGCCGCGCGGGAAGCCGGACCGGACATCCCGGCGGCCGGCTTTGTCTTCTACACCTCGGGCTCGACCGGCCGCCCGAAGGGCGTCGAGGTCACCGACGACGGCGTCCTGCGCCTGGCCACGCCCGGCCACATCGAACTGGGGCCGGGCCGCCGCTACGGCTGCCTGTCCAATCCCGCGTTCGACGCGCTCAGCTTCGAGGTCTGGACGCCGCTGCTCACCGGCGGCACCTGTGTCGTCCTTGGCGACGAAGAGGTCGACAGCCCCGACCGGCTCGCCGCCGCGCTGCGCGAG
Source organism: Streptomyces sp. NPDC126497 (assembly GCF_040302425.1). NCBI lineage: Bacteria > Bacillati > Actinomycetota > Actinomycetes > Kitasatosporales > Streptomycetaceae > Streptomyces > Streptomyces sp. NPDC126497. The sequence continues at coordinate 146,406 of NZ_JBEORT010000004.1, read as the reverse complement.
CGCCGCATCGACACGCTGTTCGTCACGGCCGCTCTGTTCAACGCCGTCGTGGAAAAGGTCCCCGACTGCTTCTCCCACACCGGCCAGGTGCTCACCGGGGGCGAACAGCTCAACGCGCGCGTCGTCCGCCGCTGGTACGCGGACAATCCCGATTCCCGCACGGTCCTGCACAACGCCTACGGACCGACCGAGGCGACCACGTTCGCCCTGTGCCATGCCATCCCCCGGGACTTCGACGGCGATACGGTGCCCATCGGCATCCCGCTGCCCGGCACCGGCGTGCTGCTGCGCACGGAAGACGGCCGCACCGCGGAACCGGGAGAGGTCGCCGAACTGCTGCTGTCCGGACCGGCCCTGGCACTGGGCTACCGCAACCTGCCTGCGGAGACCGGGCGTCGCTTTGTACGGCTGCCGCACGGTGACGGCGGCGAACGCCTCTGGTACCGCACCGGCGATCTGGTCCGGCAGGACGCCTACGGCCTGGTGACCTACGTCGGCCGCGCCGACCGGCAGGTCAAGGTGCGGGGCTTCCGCATCGAACCCGGAGAGGTGGAACGCCAGCTCCTGGCACTCCCCGCCGTCCGCCAGGCGTACGTGTGCACCCGCCGCGACGACGCCGGCCGCAACGAACTGCTCGCCTTCGTCACACCGGGCGAGGGCCTCTCCTACGACGCCTACGACCAGCACCTCGCCGCCTCCCTGCCGTCATACATGCGGCCCCATCACACCCATCTGGTCGGCGAACTGCCCCTGAACGCCAACGGCAAGGTGGACCGCTCCGCACTCCTCGACGCGGCCCGCACCCCCTGGCGCGGTGAACGTCGCGACGACGCGCACGCCGACGCCGGCCAGCGGCGCGTCCTGGACCTCGCGGAGGAGGTGCTCGCGGTCACCGGCCTCAGATCCGACGACCGCTGGATACCCAGCGGCGGCGACTCGCTGAAAGCCCTGCGCTTCCGTTTCGAGGCCCTGCGGCGGTTCGCCGTCGACCTGCCGCAGGAGCTGGTCCTGCGCGCCGACTTCGCCGCCCTCGCCGACGCCCTCCTCGCCCCGGACGCCGCGGCCGGCGAGCATCCGCCGGTACCCGTCACCTGCGGGCCGACCGCGCCCGCCACCGGCGAGCAGGAACGCCTGTGGCTGATGCACCGGCGGGACCCTGCGGACCGGTCCTACGACGTTCCGCTCGCCTTCCGGGTCGACGGCACCGTCGACCCCGAAGCCCTGCACAGCGCGCTGCGCCGGCTGGTGGAGCGGCACCCGGCGCTGCGGACCCGGCTCGTGCCCACACCAGGAGGCCTGACGCAGCAGGTGGGCGAGCCCTACGACCCGTGGCAGCCGGTCGGGGCCCGTGACGGCGAGGACCGGGAGACGGCTGCCGAGCGCTTCTACACCCCTGCCTTCGACCTGGGCCGGGGCCGCCTGCTGCGGGCGGCCTGGCTGCCGTATGACGGCGGCGGGCTGATCCTGCTCCACCTGCACCACGTCGCCGTCGACGGCTGGTCGCTCGGCATCCTCTTCCGCGACCTCGCCGACGACTACGCCGCCATGGCGGGCGGCCGTCCGACATCCGCACCGCGATCACCGGCCGTCACCACCCTGGACCTCGCCCACTGGCAGCGGACATGGCACGACAGCCCCGGCTACCGGCGCCGCCGAGCCCGCCTGCGCACCCACTACGAGAGGACCGGCCGTCCCTCGCCCACGCCGGAGGCGGCCGATGCGCCCGCACCGCGCACGGCCCGCCTGCTGCGCACCCCACTCGACCTGGTTCGTCGCGGCGCACTGGACCGGCTTACCGCACGGCTCGGCCTGACCAGGTTCCAGGTGCTGTTGTCCGCGTTCGCCTGCAGCGTGCATGGCGTCACCGGCCAGACCCGTCCGCTCGTCGCCGCCCCGGTGGCGAACCGGTCCCGACCCGAGTTCGACGACGTGGTCGGCATGTTCGCCAACACGGTGCTGCTGCCCCTGGCGACAGCCCCGAACGCCTCGCTGCGCTCACTGTTGGAGAGTCACTCCGGCACGGCCCGCGCTGTGCTGGACGAGCAGGAGGTCGCCCTGGCCGACGTCCTCGCCGACCACACCTTCCGCGACGACGGTCCTCTGTTCGACTTCCTGTTCGTCCTGGAGAACACCGAGTTCTCGGCACTGCGACTGTCCGGCTGCGCCGTCCGGCCGGAACACCCCCGGCCGCTGGGCGCCAAATGCGCACTGACCCTGTCCGTGGTGGAGCACGAAGCCGGCTTCGACTGCCTGTGGGAGTACCGGGACGACTTCGGCGCCGATCGCGTCGAGGCCGCGGCCCGCCTCTTCCGCGAGGCTCTGGACCAGCTCACCGACGAAGCCGACGTCACCCTGCGCGACCTGGTCGCCCCCTACCGCCACGCCCTTCCCGACCCCGGCCGGGGACCCGCGGGGACACCCGACTTCACCACCGTCGCCGAAGGCTTTGCCCAACAGGTGCGACGCACCCCCCACGCTCCGGCCGTCACCAGCGGGCAGGCGACGCTCACCTACGCCGAACTCGACACAAAGGCTGCGGCCCTCGCTGCCGAACTGCGTCCCTACGTGCCCGTCGACCCCGCAGCGCCGGCCGCGGCCGCCCTGTACCTGGAACCCTCGGCCGAACACGTGGTGGCCCTCCTGGCGGCGGCCCGCCTCAACCTGACCGTCGTCCCCCTGGACCCCTCCTACCCGCCGTCCTTGCTGCGGCACGTCCTCGCGCAGGCCGACCCGGTGTGCGTCCTGGTCGCCCCGGGCCGGACCGGGGCACTCGACGCGCTCGCGCCGCCCGGCCTGCCGCGGCACCCGGTCACCCTCGCCAACGCTCCCGGCCGGGCGCCCGCCACCCCCTCGCACCGGGCCCTGCGCCCGCTGTACACCCTGTTCACCTCCGGCTCCACCGGCACCCCCAAAGGCGTGCAGGTGTCCGACCGGACCCTCTGCAACCTGCTGACCTGGCAGCGCACGGACGGCGGCCTGGACCGTGCTGCCGTCACGCAGCAGTTCTCGATGCTGTCCTTCGACGTCTCCTTCCAGGAGATCTTCACCACCCTCTGTTCCGGTGGCCTGCTGCGTCTGGTGCGGCCCGACTGGCGGCAGGACATGCCCGCGTTGCTGGAGCAGCTGGAGAGCGGGGGAGCGGAGCGCATCTTCCTGCCGTACGTGGCTCTGCAACTGCTCGCCGAGCACGGTGCGCGCACCGGTCGCCACCCGTCCCGGCTACGCGAAGTGATCACCGCGGGTGAGCAGTTGGTGTGCACCGACGCCGTCCGCCGTTGGTTCGCCGGGCTGGACGGAGCCCGGCTGTTCAACCACTACGGCCCCACCGAGACCCATGTCGTCTCCGGCCTGTGCCTGGAAGGCGATCCCGCCGCCTGGCCGCTGCGGCCGGCCATCGGCCGGCCGGTCGCGGGTGCCGTGCTGCGGGTGGTCGACGACGGCGGACTCCCCGTCCCGCCCGGTGTGACGGGCCGGCTGCTGATCGGCGGCCCCATGGCGGCACGCTGCTACCTGGGCGACACCGACCTCAACCGCACCCGTTTCACCGATGACCCGGACCTGGGGGTGCTCTACCACAGCGGCGACCTCGCCCGCTTCGACGCGCAAGGGCTGCTGTACTACGCCGGCCGTGAGGACGGCCAGGTCAAGGTGAGCGGACACCGGCTGGAACTGGGCCAGGTCGAGGCCGCCCTGCTGCAGTACCCCGGTGTCACGAACGCGGTCGTCGCCGCGACCGACGGCGAACTGGTGGCGTGCCTGCAGTACCGGGACGCCGAGGATCCCGACCCCGCGGACCTGGCCCGCCACTTGTCCGGCCTGCTCCCCTCCTTCGTACGCGTGGGCCGGTTCCGCAGGCTGACGTCCCTGCCCCGCACCCCGAGCGGCAAGCTGGACCGCCGGGCCGCGCCCACCGCTGCCGGGTACGACCTGCGAACGCCGCTCGCTGCGGCCCCGGTGGCGTCGGCGTTGGAAAGCCGCCTGGCCGCGTTGTTCGAGGAGGCGACCGGCAAGGCCGTGGCGGTGGACCAGCGGTACTTCGACGCCGGGGCCACGAGCCTGGACCTGATGCGGTTCCACCTGCGCTGCGCCCGTGAAAGCGACCTGTCCTTCACCGTGCCCGACCTGTTCGAACGGGTCACGATCCGGGCGCTGGCCCGTCTCGTGGGGGACCGGCGCACATCCCGGCCGGCGGAGCAAACTGCGTCCGGGACCGGCGGCCCGTCCCGCGCCGACCGCGCACCCCGCAGCCCCGCCCTGTCCGACGACGCAGCCGCGGACGTGATGTCTCCCGCCGACGTCGCCCCCGGCGCCGTCGCGCGCGTCGGCGCCGCCGATGCCGCGGAGCGGCCGTCCGCGTGGCCCTCTGACGAGCCGATCGCCGTCGTGGGCATGGCCGTGCGGCTTCCCGGAGCCGCCGACCTCGCCTCCTTCTGGGACCTGGTGACCTCCGGCGGGCGGGGGATCGAGCACTTCCCGGCGACCGGCGGCCGCGTGGGAGCCCGTAGCCAGCTGGACGGGCCACTGGCCTTCGATCCGGGCCGCTTCACCATCAGTCCCCAGGAAGCCCGACTGATGGACCCGCAACAGCGTCACCTGCTCATGGCCTGCGCGCAGGCGCTGGCGCACGCCGGTGTCGCTGCTCCCGACGTCCGCCGTGTGGGCCTGGTGGCCGCCTGCGGTGAGAACACGTACTTCCAGGCCGTGCTGCGCGAGGCCGACCCGGCGGCGCTGCCGGACTCCTTCCGGCTGGCTCTGCACCACGAGAAGGACTTCCTCGCCACCAAGGCCGCCTATCACCTCGGTCTGACCGGGCCCGCGTTCACCGTGCAGTCGGCGTGCTCCAGTTCCCTCGTCGGCGTGCACGTCGCCGCAGGGCTGCTGCGCCAGGGCGACGCCGACGTGATGCTCGCCGGCGGCGTCCTCGTCGACCCCGGCCTCACCGACGGCTACACCTACCGGCCGCAGCACATCTTCTCACCGGACGGTCACTGCCGGCCCTTCAGCGCGGACGCGGCCGGCACCGTCGGCGCCAGCGGGGTGGGCGTCGTCGTCCTCAAACCGCTCGCCGCGGCCCGCCGGGAGGGGGACGCCGTGTACGCGGTCGTCACCGGCTCCGGCCTCAACAACGACGGCTCCACCAAGCTGGGTTACAGCGCCCCCTCGCTGGCCGGTCAGCGGACCGCGCTGCGCACCGCCCTGCACCGCAGCGGCCGCAGCGCCGCGGAGGTCGGCTACGTGGAGGCGCACGGCACCGGTACCCGCCTCGGCGACCCGGTGGAGGCCGCCGCGCTCCGCCAGGCCTACGACCTGCCCGACGACGCGCGGCTCGCGCTGTCGTCCGCCAAGAGTCAGCTCGGGCACCTCGGCGCGGCCGCGGGCGTGGTGGGCCTGGTGCGGGCGGTACTCGCCGTGCACCACGGGACCGTCCCGCCGACGGTGGACTTCGACTGCCTCAACCCGGAGATCGAGGACGGGCCGTTCCGGATACCGACCGCGGCCGAACCATGGCCGGGCAACACCCCGCGCGTCGCCGCGGTGAGCAGTTTCGGCATCGGTGGCACCAACGCGCACCTGCTGCTGGAGAAGCCGGACGAACCTGCGGTCCAGGACCCGTACGAAGGGCCCGGCCCCGTGCCCTGCCTGGTGCTGTCCAACAGCTCGCCGGCCGCCCTGCGCGCGGATGCCCGCCGCATCGCCGACTACCTCGACGCCCGTCCGGAGAGCTATCCCCAGGTCCTGCGCCACCTCCAAGCGGGCCGCCCCGCGCTCGGCCACCGGGCGGCGGCGGTCTGTTCCGACGCGGTGGCCGCGGTGTCCTGGCTGCGCTCCCTCGACCCGGCGGGTGCGCCGGCACCGGCGCACCCGCCGGTGCCGGAGACCAGCGTGCCGACACGGGGCCGCGACGCACGGGAACTCGCCGAGGCATGGACGGCGGGACACACCCTCATATGGCCGGCCGGCTCGGCGCAGGCGCCGTGGGACTTCCCGCCGCCCGCGTTCGACCTGGCCGAGTACGACTTCCCGCGCGCCGTGGCACCGGCACCCCGCACACCTCCCGCAGAACCGGCGCCGGCCGCTCCCGGCCCGAAAGGCCCCGCGCGGCTTCCCGCGGACCGGTGGCTGTACCAGCTGCAGTGGGCGCGGCTGCGCAGGGCCCGTACCGGCACAGCCGGCGCCGGGCACACCGTCGTGGTGGTCGCCGCGCCGGAGACCGGCCCGGCCGCGTGGCGGGATCTGGAGCGGTACTACACCCGAGTGGTGCGGGTGCGGGCCGGAAAGGCCCTCAAACGCCACGGTGAGGACAGCTACGACGCGGACCCCGCCGACGCCGCCCAGCTCGCCGTCCTCCTGGCCGACGTCACCGCGACAGCCGGGGCACACGGCGTCGACTGGTTGCACGCCCTTCCCCTGGCAATCGGCGGCGAGGTCGGCGAACGCTCGCTCGGGACCGCACGCCGAGCCTGCCTCGACACGGTCGCCGCACTGTGCCGGGCCCTGGCGGACGTCCCGGACGGACGGCGGCCACGGGTGTGGCTGCTCTCCCAGGGGGCGCAGCCCGTCACCGGAGCCGTCCGCAGGCCGGAGGCCGGCCTGCTCGCCGCCGCAACCGAGATCCCCCGGCAGGAGCTGCGGCTGACCTTTCGCTGGGTCGATCTGCCCGGCCCGGACCCGGCCGCCTGGGCACCGCACCTGCCCGGCCTGCTGCTCGACGGCACGCTCACCCAGCGGGTGGTCGCCCTGCGCGACGGCTACTGGTGGTACCGCCAGGCACAGCCCGTCCCCGCGCCGCCCGCCGACGGCCGCGGACAGCGGCCGGCGGCCGGCGGCACCCACCTGATCCTGGGTGGCACCGGAGGCATCGGCACCAGTGTCGCCGCGCACCTGCTGCGCGAACCGGACAACCGGGTCGTCCTGCTGGCTCGCCGGGCCGTCCCGCCGACGGCGCTGGAACCGTGGGCCGAACGGGTGGCCGTGGTGGAGGCGGATCTCGCTGACGAGGACCTCGACCGCATCGCGGACCGCCTCGCGCCCCACCTGCACGGGCTTGCGGGCGTGGTGCACGCGGCCGGTACGGCCGCCGGGGCGCTGCTGGTACGACGGGATCCCGCTGCCGCGGGGAAGGCGACGGCGGCCAAGCTGCGCGGCGCCCTGCTGGTCGAGCGGCTGATCGCCCGCTACGGCCCCGACTACGTCGTCCACTGCTCGTCCATGGCAGCCCTGCTCGGCGGTGTCGGTCAGTTCGACTACGCGGCGGCCAACGGCCTGCTGGACGCCTTCGCCCACTACCTGCCCGACGATGACGCCGGCCGCACCGTCCGGTGCGGCATCGGCTGGGACGCCTGGCGGGAGGTCGGCATGGCGCAGAGTGCGCTCAGCCGGGACGCCCGGCACCAGCGGCACCTGGCCGCCGCCCTCACCCCGGAGGAGGGCGTGCAAGCGTTCGAAAACGCCCTGAGCCTGCGGCTGCCCCACCTGATGGTGAACACCACGCCGCTGGAGGAAGCACGGCATTTCTACGAACGGGAGCGTGCCGCCCCCGAAGCGCCCGACGGCCACCCGCACGGCAAAGACACCGGATCCTCGGCGATGGGACACCTTCCCACGGCTGCGGGTGAGGCCCCGGCGGACCTCACGGCCGGACTGACCGCGGTCATGTGCGAACTGCTCGGCGTCGCAAGCCTCGATCCGGAGGCGTCCCTGTACGACCTCGGCGCGGACTCACTGACCCTGCTGGAGCTCGTGGACGAGGTGAAGCGGCGCTGCGGCGCCGACCTCGACCTGTCCCGGCTCAGCCACCGCGTCAGCCTCACCGAGATCCTCGGCCACCTCGGAACGCCCGTCCGCCGCTTCCCGGCCGACGGTGCCGCGGTGGAGGTCGAAGTGTGGCAGCGTGGTGACAGCCGCGACGTGCTCTGTCTGATCCACCCCGTCGGTGGCGACATCCAGGCCTACCGGCCGCTGGTGTCAGCACTGGACGAGCGGCTGACGGTCTGCCTGATAGCCGATCCGGCACTGCGCGCCCCCGGATGGCCCGACCGGTCGATCTCCGACCGCGCCGGGCGATACCTGACGGCCGTCCACGCCGCGTTCCCGGATTCCGGCCTGCGACTGAGCCTGGCGGGCTGGTCATTTGGAGCGTGGACGGCCCTGTCGATGGCGTCCGCCGCCGAGCGGGCAGGCCGTCCCGTGCAGGGCCTTTACCTGCTGGACCCACCGCCACCGACCGCCGGAGCGTCGGCCGCTGCCTACGACGACCGCCAAGTGGACGCCGTCTTCGCGCGCGAGCTGAGCGGCAACCGCACCGGTGAGCTGTCCGAGCGGGGACGGGACTACGCGGAGCGCCTCGCCCGGTGCTGCCGGGCCAACCTGGCCGCCATGGCCAGGCACCGGCTGCCCCGGCTGACCGGTACCCCGGCGACCGTCTGGCTCGCCGGGCGGCCCGTCCAGGACGTGACCTCCCTCGCACCCGGGTCGGCCGCTGCGACCGACTGGGAGTCCCATCTGCCGACGCCCTCGCGCGTTCTGCACGTGGACGCGGACCACTACGCACTCGTCGCGCCACCCCACGTCCGGGCCGTCGCCACCGTCATCGAGGAGGACCTTGCCCGCCGTGCCCCGGCCGACCACCGGTCTGCCGGCGCCTCCGGGCGACAGACATCCGTCCCGCACCCCAACTGAGCCCGGCGGCTTCGAGGAGACACCCACCGTGGAGCATCCCTACACACGCCTGCCCGCCAGATCCTTCTGGCGTACGGCCGTCGCCGAACCCGACCCCGCGGACATCGGCGAACTGTGGACACCGAAGTTCACGATCGGACAGGACGATCCGGTGGTCACGGCGGGTTCGTGCTTCGCCCGGCACATCGGCCCCGCCCTCCTCGCCGAGGGCATGCACTGGTACGACGCCGAACCCGCTCCGCCCGGACTGGACCGGACCGGACGCGAGGCGCGCGGCTACGGCCGCTTCTCCTTCCGCACCGGCAACGTCTACACCGCGGCCGCGCTGAGACAGTGGTTCGCCTGGGCCCTCGACGAGGAGCAGCCGCCCCTGGAGGTCTGGCGGGACGAGGACGGGCGCTGCCACGACCCGTACCGGCCCGCTCTCGAACCCGAGGGCTTCCCGTCCCCCGAGGAACTGCTGGCGTCCCGGGAGACCACCCTGGGTGCGGTGCGCACCGCCCTCGCCACGGCCGATGTGCTCGTCTTCACCCTCGGTCTGACCGAGACGTGGCGGGACACCGTCCACGGCACCGTCCTGCCGATGTGCCCGGGCACCGCCCGGGGCTCCTTCGACCCCGGCCGGCACGTCCTGCACAACCACACGGCGGCCGAGGTGCACCGCGACTTGACCCGAGCCGTCACGCTGGCCCGCTCCCTCAACCCGCGGCTGCGGACCGTCCTGACGGTCTCCCCCGTACCGCTGACGGCGACCGCCACCGGACGGCACGCCCTGGTCGCCACGACCTACTCCAAGTCCGTACTGCGCGCCGCGGCCGGACAACTCGCCGACGAACTCGACCACGTCGACTACTTCCCGTCGTACGAGATCGTCACCGGCTTCCCCTACCGAGCCGCCTTCTACGAACCCAACCTGCGCACCGTGAGCGCCGACGGAGTGGCTTTTGTGATGCGGCACTTCTTCGACGCCCTGCACGGCCGGGCGTCCCGGACGGAACCGGCCCGCCCTTCCACCCCCGTCGTCGGCGGAGAGGACCACTGGTGTGACGACGCCGTACTCGACTACTACGGCCCCGGCGCGATTCCTCCTGCTGGGTGACTCCCACGCAGCGTGCGTCGGGCGGGCGGCCCGGGCCGCCCGCCTGCCCTTTCAGGGCGGACCGGTGGGTTCGGGCCGGGACTTCCTGGGCCCGTTCTCCGACGCCGACGGTGGCGACGTCGTCTTCCACGACCCCGAGGCGCAGCGCCTGTACCGGAAGTTCCTCGACGCCCTCGGCGTCCCGGCACTGGACCGGCTGACGGTGCCGCTCGTGTGCACCTTCGGCCTCGCCGCGCACACGGTGGCCACCCGGGACAACTGGACGGTCCACCGCGACCCGCTGGGCGCCTACCCACCCGGCTTCCTGCGCAGCGACCTGTTCGCCGGCCTGGTGCGGGCCACGGCGCGCGGCGCGCTCGCGTTCTACGAGCACGCGGTCGGTCTCGGCCTGCGGGTGATGGCCCTGATGCCGCCTCAGCGCGTCCCCGGCATGTCCGACCCGCGGGTGTTCTTCGCCGCTCAGGAGGTCCTCCACGGCGAACTGACCGCGCGGGGCGTCGAGACCGTCGACCTGCGCGACCGCGTCACCGACCGCTCCGGACTCCAGCGCGAGGCCTTTTGCCAGGCCGACGACGCCATCCACGGCAACCTCGCCTTCGGCCGCCTGCTGGTGGCCGAACTCCTCGACCGCGGACTGTGACCGCGGACCCGCACGTCCGGCCCGTCCCCGTCCCACCCGTCCACCCACCCCACGGAGGTCTCCATGGAGGAGTACGCACTGCAGGCCGTCGAGCGCCTGACCACCCGCCCGGCTGAACCCTACGACACCGTCTCGGTCGATCCGATCACCCCGCTGCTGGGCGCCGAGGTGTCCGGCCTGGACCTGACCCGGGGGCTGACACCCCAGCAGGAGAAGGAGGTCAAGCACGCGTTCCTGACCCACCACGTCCTGGTCTTCCGGGATCAGGACGTCACTGCCGAACAGCACAAGCGGTTCGCCGGCCTCTTCGGGGAACTGCACCCCGTGACGCTCGCGGCCGAGGACTCCGACCCGTATGTCCTGGAGATCAAGGCCACCGGGGAGTCGCGGATGGTGGCGGGCAACGGCTGGCACGCCGATGGCACCGCCGACGCCGAGCCCTCTCTCGGCTCTGCGCTGCACATCACCACGGTCCCTGCGGGCGGGAGCGGCGGCGACACCATGTTCGCCAACATGCACCTCGCCTACGAACTGCTCTCCCCGGTCATGCGGACCTTCCTCGACGGCCTGACCGCGGTCCACGATGGCGCCCTGCCCTGGACGGCCGCCGGCCAGACACCGCCACCGGAGTACGAGGTCCCGCGCAACGAGCATCCGGTCGTGGCCCGCCACCCCGAGACCGGTCGCAAGCTCCTTTTCGTCAACGCCCCCTACACGTCCCACATCGCACAGCTGTCGCGGGCCGAGAGCGACGCGCTGCTGCGTCTGCTCTACACCCACATCGCCCAAACCCCGCTGCTGCACTGCCGGGTGCGCTGGCAGCCGCGGACCCTGGTCCTCTGGGACAACCGTTGTGTGCAGCACCACGCTGTCTGGGACTACTTCCCCCACACCCGCTACGGCCGCCGTGTGGCCGTCGGCGGTACCCGTCCGCAGGCCTGAGACTGCACGGCCCACCGCGAAGGAGTGAGGCGTTTCATGAGCGTGACCGCCGACGACGAGGCCTTCGTGGTGAGCCTGCGGGCCCGTCTCACCGGTGAGCCTCCGGTCCCCGAGGCGCTGTGGCAGCTGACGGGCGTGCTGTACGAGCAGCTGCCCCCCGGTGCCAGGGAGACCTGGGCGCGCCGCATCCACCGGGCCCTGGCCGCAGGAGCGCGGACGGCCGGTCTGCGCGCCGTCCACGTCTGGCAGGCCGACACGGTCCTTCCGCTGCTTGCCCGGACCGCTCCGGGCGGTCCGGCGGGTGGCCTCGCGGCACTGGCGGACCTGCACCGCGAGGCTCTGGACGTGAGGGTCGCCGAGGAGACGTGGAGAGCCGCGCTTCGGCCGGTGCTGCTCCGGAAGTACCACGACGCCTACGACCGGGTGAGCGCGTATACCGAGGCGTACGACAACGCTCGCGCCTACGCCCTCGCCAACGGATACTCCCCTGCGGGCGCTGATTCCTACGGCCACCGGTACGCCGAGTTGAGCACCGACGCGAACGCGGACACCTTCGCCGAGGCCCACGCCCAGGCGGTCGGCGACGCACTGGCCCGGGCGTACGCGGCGGACGACTGGCAGGCGTACGCCGACACATTCCCGGGCGCTCAGCTGCGGGCCGTCGTCCGGGCGGCGACCACGCAAGCCTGCGAGAAGGACGGCGTCACTCTCCCGGACACGTCCGTGCGGACGTCCCTGGCAGAAGGTTTCGCGGACGCCGTCACCGATCCTGCCGACCCGTCCCGTCCGTGACGCCGGACCGACCGTGGTGATCAGAAAGGTCCGTGCGGACGACCACGAGGACCGGGCGGTGCGGGCGGTGCGGCGGTGTGCCGGTATCCGGCGGGCCCCGTATACCGGATGGCCGCTGACGGTGCGGGCCTCGGCGAGCCCGTAGCCATCAGGGGCCGGCATGCCGCTGATCAGCGTCAGCAGCCGCTGGACCTCGTCGGGTCCGCCCGCACCGCAGAGTGGATCATCTCCACCAGGAAGCGGAGCAGGACCTCGTCGGCGCCGTCGGCGAGCTCGAAGCGCTCGTCACCGAAGACCCGGTCCTCTTCCCGGTCCCCGTGGCTGCTGGGGCGGTGCTGGACGATGTCGCCCTCGGCCGTCGCGAAGAGCAATGCTCAGAACCTGTGGATCGCCCCGGGAAGGACGTGCCTTCCCGGGTGATTGATCGATGGGTAACCGAGCAAGACCGGTGTTCGCAGCACCGGCTGGGAAGGCACGTCCGTGCTCAGCGGAGTGAACGACGACGGCACCACCGCCAACGGCTCCTCCCTGAACGACGAGATCGTCCGGGAGGGCGCAAGAAGGATGCCGGCCGCCGCGCTGGAAGCTGAAGTCAACGCCCACATGGTCGAGTTGGCTGACCAGCGCGACGAGCGTGGTCGTCGCACTGGTCGTGCGCAACGGCTACCACCAGCCCAGAAAGGTCACCACCGCGGCCGGCGCAGTCGAGGTGAAGGCGCCGCGGGTGAACGACAAGCACGTCGACGAGGCCACGGGCGAGCGCGAGCGGTTCTCGTCGAAGATCCTGCCGCCCTGGTGTCGCAAGTCCCCGAAGATCAGCGAGGTGCTGTCGCTGCTCTACCCGCACGGCCTGTCCTCCGGCGACTTCGTGCCCGCCTTGGAGCAGTTCCTCGGCAGCTCGGCCGGGCTGTCGCCGGCCACGGTCACCCGGCTGACGACGCAGTGACTCCTGGCGACGCTGAGACCGGCACGGCGCCATGTCAGTGCCGTGCCGTAGGTTGCCGAGTATCGGGCGTTCCCGGCGACGAGACGAGGGGATGAGGGTGCGCAGGCCAGTTGAGGGCGAAGTCCACGTGCACTACGGCCAGATCTTCGTCGAGAGTGATCCGGACAGCTTCGGTCCGGACCTCCGGGAGTCTTTTGCCGGGCAGAGCGCCGGTCTGTGCGGGGCCGCGGTACCGGGCGCGCTGTGGTTGTCGACCGGGCTGCACACGGGCAGCGTCGGCTTCACCGTCGAGGTGCACGACCAGGCCCCGCCACTGGACCCGGCGTGGGAGGACGTCGTGGAGACATCCTTCCGCCCCGTCTCGGCCGGCAGCGCTCTCGTGCAATGGGCGGGGGAGGCCTCCTGGGACCTTGGCCTGGAAGAGACGGACTACCGGGTGCGCTACTGCGCCCAGGGCATGGACGAGGCACACCGTCAGGACACCCGGCTGGACGACGAGCCACAACTGGACCGCTACTTACTGCAGTTCTGGCCCGCCCCGCCCGTACCGGACCGCGTCCTGAAACAGACCTCGGCGACTGCCGCGTACTGGCACGACTACGCCCGCCGACAGCCCGCCCCACCCACACCGGCCGAACGCGCCGAAGCCGAACGCCGGGCCCGCCTCGCGCAGGAACAAGCCGAAGAAGAACGCAGGCTCGCCCACGAGCGGTGGCAGTGGGGCGGACGATCGCCGAGCCGCGCCCTGCGCGAGGTCGGTGGCAACGTGCGCGGCCTGCTCGCCTTCGACCCGGCCCTCATCCACGCCATCGACGCCGCCACACCCGAGACCCAGCGGACAACAGCGCTGCTGGCCGCACGCCGCGCCTGTGAGGCGGCCGGACTCACCGACCTCGACTGGATCGCCGCAGGGCTCACCGCCCTGGCCGAGGGCCGCCCGCTGCCGCCGCCCCTCGACGACCAGGCCCGGGCGTGGCGGGCCCTGGAAGCAGACCCACGAGTCCCCGACAGAACCGTCGCCCGGGCCGTCCCGCCCAAGCGGCCCCCCTTCCAGCCACCCGCCCGCAGCGACGCGCACACGCCGATGCCCAAGCCCGCATCGCTCCCGCGGATCACAGGTCCCGCGGCCGCCCTGGTGAAGCCGCCGGACCGTGCCGCACCACCGACACCGCAGCCCGGGGAAGCGACGCCGTACACGATGAGGGTCACGTTCGGCGAACCGGACCCGTCCCTGCGGATGTCCCAGCCCCACATGGCCCTGCCCGCGCTGTTCGGCGCCGCCGAAGCCGACCCGCTCCAGGCGGCCCTGGACGCGGTATACGCGGCCGTGACCGCCTACGGCGAGGACTACCAGACACTCCTGCAAGAGATCCGGTCCGCCTGCCAGGAGCTGTGAAGGAACACCAGCCGCGACCCCGTGCCGCCGGTTCCAGGCCCCTAGGGCCTCTCGTTTGGATCAGGTCGGCCGCGACCGACGGTGCGTCATGGCCGACCCGAGCGGGGCTTGGTGCGTGCAGATGCAAGGCGGAGGAGGGCGCCAACGCGGAGCGTTGGCAACTGACGACAACGCGGCAGATGCGCGTGCCAAGCCCCGCGACGCCGACATGATCCAAACGAGAGGCCCTAGGTGCAACACCGGTGACTCTGGTGGTTTCTGGACGTTGGGTGGGTTGTGCCAGGACCGGGTCAGGTGAAGTCGTCGGGGGTGCTGACGCGGGCGTCTCCGCCGGTCCTGGAAACCCTCGCCGACGGCTCCTGCCTGTCGGAGATCGTCGCCGCGCGGGACCACTATCGGCGCGCGGACCCCGAGCGGGTGCGGGTGATCGAGTACACCCTCGGCCCACGCGGCGGCGACGGCACCGCCTACCGGCTGATCACCACCCTCCTCGACCCCGACCGGGCACCGGCCGAGGAGCTTGCCGCCCTCTATGCCCAGCGGTGGGAGATCGAGAACACCCTGGGCGAGATCAAGAACCACCAGAACGCCCCGGGGCTGGTGCTGTGCTCCCGATACCCGCGCGGCGTCGAACAGGAGATCTTCGCGTTCCTGTTGGTCCACCACGCGACTGGCCCGGTCCACCGCCCAGAGCCTGCGTGAGGTCACCGAACGGCTGCTACCCGCACGGCGGTTACGCTCCAGCCCCCGCGTGATCAAACGCAAGATGTCCAACTGGGCCCCCAAACGAGCCGAGCACCACGGCACACCACGGCCAGACACCCCGACAGTCCGGCTGGTCGAGGGTCTGCTCAGGTCGGTACGACGTCTCCACGGCACGAGCGGTATCGCGCAACAAGGGGCCGAGGCTCGCAGACCAGGTCGCGGCGCGTCGGAGCGACGCCCGGACCCTGGGGGAGAGCGATCCGACGGCGGCACGCGCGGACGACGACATCCGGGTGCACCCGGGCGGGCCGGTGCCCCCGCCCGGCGAGGAACGCGACCGGGCGCAGGCGGAGGCGGACTCCCTGTGCCTCGGACTGGCACGTCACCTGGACCGCACGGTCTTCCCCGCCGGTCGGCGGTCGGTGCTGGACGTCCTGGAGGCGCACCACGCACCGGACCCCGTGCCGGAGGCGGCGCGTGGCCTGTCGGAGGAGGGGACGTACGCCGATGTGACCGAAAACGTCGAGGCACTCGGCCACCGGCCGACACGGTGACGACGAGAAGCCGACGGACGCTTCCCGTGCGGCCCGGGCCACGCACGGAAGGAGGGGCACCGCCCGTTTCCCGCGGCGCCGACGCCGCCCGTCACCGGGCATGCGTCCTGAAGCATGCCCGGGAGCAGCGTTGCCCGACGTCGTCCTGGGCGAGTTCCATGATGCTCTCGCCCCGCACCAGGCCGGCTCCTGCCTCGCGACCGGTTGACTTGTCCCGACCTACAGGAATATCGGCCGGTGATGTCGCCGCCAGGGTCGTGGAAGAGGCCAATGCATGCGATGACGCGTTCGCCCAGCGGCTCCCGCTGTACCTCAAGGCTCTGGGCGACGGCCAGGGCAATCCCTAGCGCCCGCTGACCTACCCGGACTGCGTCCGCGGCCCGGGCCACCGGCGGGGCCCTACCCCACCACCTCGACCAGGGCGCCGGCGACGTGCACGTCCGTCAGCACCGGACTGGGTGCGCGCTCGCAGGCACCGGCGACCAACCCGCTGACCATCGGGCAGCTCCGGCGTGCCCCCAGGTGCCCCATGGCTGGGCAAGAGGCTCGGCACCCCGTGGGCCATCCCACCGGAAAGCCACAGAAGGCGCAAGAAGTCGATCCAGGGTAGGAAGGAACGAATCCAGGAATCAACGCCGTGGAGTTCGACATGGTCAATTCCGCGAACGAGGGCGCGCACCTCGGTGCCCGGCCCGCGGGAACCGGTGAGGAACGGCCCGACAGGGCGCAGGAGGAGGCGAGAGGACCCTATTCACGCATTGTCGTGCGTCCCCTGGGCAGTCCTCTGCCCTTGGGATTCGTGGGGCTGTCCGGTGGCACCTTCGTACTGGCGGGGCTGCAACTCGGCTGGGTTCCGACGGCTCAGTCGCACGCGGTCGCACTGGTGCTGCTGGCCTTCGTCTTCCCGGTGCAGGCGCTGGCGAGTGTGTGGGGATTCCTGTGCCGTGACGCCGTCGCGGCAACAGGCATGGGCGTGCTGGCCGGCACCTGGCTGGCGATGGGTGCGATCATGGCGAGCGGTCCGCCGGGAGCCACCAACAAAGCCGCCGGGTTGCTGCTCCTGCTGGCCGGGCTCGCGCTGCTGATACCGGTCACGGCCAGCAGATCCGACAAACTCGTTGCCTCCATGGTCCTGGTCACGTCCTCACTTCGGTTCTTCCTCACCGGCGCCTACCACCTGTCCGGCGGCACGGCGTGGAAGGAGGCGGCCGGCGTCACGGGCCTGGTGCTCACCGCTGTCGCGCTGTACGCCGCACTGGCCTTCGAAGTCGAGGACGTCAGGCACCGTACGGTGCTGCCGACGTTGCGGCGGGGCTCGGGGGCCAGGGCTTTCGACGGTACCTCCGGGCACCAGTTCGCCGACGTCATCAAGGAAGCCGGAGTGCGCCGGGAGCTGTGACGGCATCGGCCGTTTGGCCGGGGAGCTCTTCCTTGTGGGAAATCGTCCCGTCCGGGCCGGGTACCCATCGTCCGTGTCATCGCCGCGCCGGCATGACGCGCACTGCGCATGAAAGGGGATGGTGGCCGTGGGCCGCAGGGACGCGATCGCCGAGCCGTGGGGAAGCCGGACGCCGTACGGGCCGGGCATGCCCTGGCCGGTGCGGGTGGACACCCATCTGGCGGACGGCGTGAGCGCCGAGCAGGTGGACCGGTGGGTGCCGTCGGCGTCCATCCTGCATTCGAACGGGGATGCGATGGACATCGCGGTGAAGGACGGCCGGATCGTCGGGGTGCGCGGCCGGGCGCACGACCGGGTCAACCACGGCCGGCTGGGTCCGAAGGACCTGTTCGGGTGGCAGGCGAACGCCTCCGCCGACCGGCTGACGCGGCCGCTGGTGAGGGAGAACGGCCGGCTGGTGGAGACCGACTGGGACACCGCGATGGACCGCGTCGTGGCACGTACTCGGGAGCTCCTGGAGGAGCAGGGGCCGAGTGCGATCGGCTTCTACACCACCGGGCAGCTGTTCGCCGAGGAGTACTACACGCTGGGGGTGATCGCCCACGGAGGGCTGGGCACCAACCACGTGGACGGCAACACCCGGTTGTGCACGGCGACCGCGGCGGCGGCGTTGAAGGAGTCGTTCGGCTGTGACGGGCAGCCCGGCTCCTACGCCGACATCGACCACGCGGACGTCATCGCCCTGTTCGGCCACAACATGGCCGAGACGCAGAGTGTGCTCTGGGCGCGGGTGCTGGACCGGCTGGCAGGACCCAATCCGCCCGCCCTGGTCTGTGTCGACCCGCGGATGACGCCGGTGGCACGGGCGGCCACCGTGCACCTGGCGCCCCGGCCGGGGACGAACGTGGCGCTGATGAACGGCCTGTTGCACGAGATCATCGCCCACGGCTGGATCGACCGCGACTACATCGACGCCCACGTCGTGGGCTTCGACGAGTTGAGCAAACGGGTCGAGGACTATCCGCCCGAGCACGTGGCGGAGATCTGCGACGTGCCCGCCGACCGGATCCGTGAGGCCGCCCGCGTGCTGGGCACCGCGCAGCGGCTGATGTCCACGGTGCTCCAGGGCTTCTACCAGTCCCACCAGGCCACCGCCGCCGCCGTTCAGGTCAACAACCTGCACCTGGTCCGTGGCATGCTGGGCCGGCCCGGCTGCGGTCTGCTGCAGATGAACGGACAGCCCTCGGCGGAGAACACCCGCGAGTGCGGCGCGGACGGTGACCTCGCGGGATTCCGCAACTGGTCCAACGACGCACATGTGGCCGACCTGGCCCGCGTGTGGAACATCGACCCGATGCGGATTCCGCATTACTCCCCGCCCACCCACGTCATGCAGATGATGCGGTACGCGGAGGACGGCTCCCTGCGCATGCTGTGGGTCAGCGCCACCAACCCCGCGGTCTCCCTGCCCGAACTGAGCCGCATCCGCTCCGTACTGGCCCAGGAGCGGCTGTTCCTGGTGGTCCAGGACCTCTTCCTGACCGAGACGGCACAACTGGCGGACGTGGTGCTGCCCGCCGCCACCTGGGGCGAGAAGACCGGCACCTTCACCAACGCCGACCGCACGGTCCACCTGTCGGAGAAGGCCGTCGACCCTCCCGGCCAGGCACGTGCGGACCTGGACATCTTCATCGACTACGCGCGCCGCCTGGACCTGCGCGACAAGGACGGCCGGCCGCTGGTGAAGTGGCACGACGCGGAATCGGCCTTCGAGGCGTGGAAGGAATGCAGCCGCGGCCGGCCGTGCGACCACACCGGCCTCACCTACGCCAAGCTGCGCGACCGCGGCGGCATCCAGTGGCCGTGCACCGAGGAGCACCCGGACGGCACCGAACGCCTCTACGCCGACGGCGCGTTCTTCAGCGACCCCGAGTACTGCGAGAGCTACGGCCGGGACCTGCTCACCGGCGCCCCGCTCGAACCCGCCGAGTACAAGGAGCTCAACCCCGACGGCAAGGCCATGCTCAAGGCAGCCGCCTTCCTTCCGCCCCATGAGCAGCCCGGCGAGGACTTCCCGTACGTACTGATCACCGGCCGTACGCTCTACCACTTCCACACCCGCACCAAGACCGCCCGCGCCCCCCAACTGCAGGCCGCCGCCCCGGAGGTGTGGGTGGAGATCTCAGCCCGCGACGCGAACGCGGAAGGACTGAACGAAGGAGACCTGATGGAGATCAGCACGCCACGCGGCAGCGTCCGGGCCAGGCTGCGCATCAGCGGCATCCGCGAGGGCGTGCTGTTCCTCCCCTTCCACTACGGCTACTGGGACACGGACGCCGGACACGAACCCGCCCGCGCGGGCCGGGCGGCCAACGAACTCACCCTCACCGACTGGGACCCCGCGTCCAAACAGCCGATCTTCAAGACCGCGGCGGCGGCCCTCCACCGCGTCGCCACGACCGACGGACCTTCACCCGCTCCGACCACGACGGCCTCCACACCGGTAGCCGCGCACGTGCCCGTGACCACCGGCGGGGAACGCGCACGCGCCGAAGAAGATCTGCGTCCGTCGGGCGAAGGAGGCGGGCGATGAAGATCGGGCTGCTGCTCCACGAACTGCACCGCGACGAGAACGACCTCGCACACGAGTTGCTGCGCGTCTCCGAACGCCACAAGGTCGACCATGAGATCCACCACGTCGCCCGGGACCTGGCCCGCTGGTCGCAGCGGCATGTCCGCACCCTCGCGGACATCGGCGAACGATTCGGCGCCCGGCTCGATCCCGACCCCGTGGACGAACTGAAGACAGCCGAACGCCTGCGGGACAAGGCCAGCGAGCTCGTCGGCCGCAAACCACAGGTGGCCCTGCTCCTGCTGAGGGACCTCCGGGAGGTCTACATCAAGGCAGCCGGGCTCTCGGTGGACTGGGAGATGCTCGCCCAGGCCGCACAAGGGCTGAAGGACACCGAACTGCTCGCAACCGTCCAGTCCTGCCACCCCGACACCCTGCGCCAGATGCGGTGGGCGAACGCGAAGCTGAAAGAGTCCTCCACCCAAATCCTCGTCAGTTGACCGCAGGACTGCCGCACATCGGTACGTGAACACCGCACGGACGGTGCAACCGCACGGCAGGTGCCGACCTGCCCACCTTCGGTCGCAACACCACCGGGCACAGCAGCTGCCCAACAGTGCGTACGGCACCAACGTGGCCGACGTGCGCACTGCGCGGGAAAACCGGCACCGATGAGCTCCAGCTCCCCGACCGGTCTTCCCGCGTCCCCGTGTCGTGGAGCCACGTGTGGACGCATCGTCGTCGCCGGTCCTCCACGGCCGATCTCGCGGTTCCGCCTTGTGCGTGCAGCGGATCAGGGCCGAGCTGCCCCGGTGTTCTGCCGGAGCACGGCGTGTGCTGAGGTGAGGCAGTGGTCGGGCACGCACACAAGGAGGGCACTGTGCACGGACCGTCGACGAAACGAGGTCTCGTGGGCCTCCTCCTTCAAGGAGGTGCCGGACTGGCGGCGGCGGCACTGCTCGCCAGGTTGCTGGTGGCAGCGATTCCGATCAGTACGGCGGCGGCCGCGACACAAGAGGGCGGAGATGCCTTTGCCGCCTCGGTCCTGCGCGCCGTAGGCAACGGCACGCTGGCGGCCGCGGCCTGTGTCGTCCAGTTCGCGGTGCTGCTTCTCTGCTTCAGAGGCATCCGGTTCTGCTGGAACCTCCTGCGCGGCCGGCGCTCGGAACCACGTCCAGTCTGAACAAGGATTCCGGTCGACGCGCCGCAGCACCAACCCTTGTGGCCGGGGCCGCGCTCCTGCGGTCACCACGTTCCGGGCACAGCGGATCCGGACGGCACTGTGCAATGAGCAGGCCCCCGACGGGTACGCATACCGGGCTCAGACCATGGCAGGGACACCTCCTGTCCCAGGGCGACGTCACAAAGGCCGGTCGACAGCGGGGAGCGTCTCAGGTGGTACTCGTCATCGTCTTCGGAGTGGCACTGCTGGTGGCCGTGCTGCTGTCCGGGCTGGCCGCCCGGTCGGTGCTCTCCACCTCGCTGCTGTTCCTGGTGGGCGGCGCGCTCGTCAGTGACGGCTTCCTCGGTCTGATCCACATCACCCCGAACAGCGACATCGTCAGAGTCACCGCCGACCTGGCGCTCTTCGCGGTCCTGTTCACCGACGGCATGCACGTCTCCTTCCCCGCCCTGCGCCGATCCTGGCGCAACCCCGCCCGCGCGCTCGGCCTGGGCATGCCGCTGGCCTTCCTCGGGGCCGCACTGCTGACGCACTTCCTCGTGGGCCTGGACTGGACGACGTCCTTCCTGGTCGGCGCCGTGCTGGCACCCACCGACCCGGTATTCGCCTCGGCCATCGTGGGCCGCGAGGAGGTCCCCGCCCGACTGCGGCAACTGCTCAACATCGAAAGCGGCGTCAACGACGGCCTCGCCCTGCCGTTCGTCCTCGTCTTCATCGCAGCCGCCGCACCTGCCGGCCACGCCGAGGACGTCGGCTTCGCCTCGATCGCCGGTGAACTCCTCCTCGGGCTCCTCTTCGGCGTGGCCCTGCCGCTGCTCGTGCACTGGCTGGTCCGATACCGGCTGCTGGGCGCGGAACCTTCGCTTCAGCCCCTGCTGCCGCTGGCGGTCGGAGTCATCCTCTACGCGGCCTGTCACCTCACCCACGCCAACCCTTACCTGGCCGCCTTCTCCGCCGGCGCGATGATCGCCGCACTCGCGCCGCAGGCCAAGGACGCCTTCGAGCCGCTGGGAGGAGCCCTGGCCGAGCTGGCCAAGTTCGCGGCGCTGCTGGTCTTCGGCGCCCTGCTCACCCCGCACCTCTTCGGCGAACTGTCGATCGGCGGCTACGCAGTGGCGGTCCTGTCCATCTTCCTCATCCGCCCGGCCTCGCTCCTGCTGTCCCTGGTGGGCACCGACTTCAACCGCAAGGAGAAAGTCACCGCGGCGTGGTTCGGTCCCAAGGGCTTCGCCTCGGTGGTCTACGGACTGCTGGTGCTCCAGGCAGGCATCCCGCAGGGCGAGGAAGCGTTCACCCTGATCGCCGTCACCATCGCCTTCTCGATCGTCGCCCACAGCAGCACGGACGTACCCATTGCACGGATCTTCGACGTCGAGGAATTGGTCGGTCTCCCCGATGACGGCAGGAAACCACAACGTCAGGCTGCCGTTCCCCGGCGAGACGGACGAGAGGCACAACCGAACGGGGGCCGGTAGCCGTCCCGATCGGCCTCGTACGGACTGAGCGACCCCATCCGCGAGATACTCAGGGCGTCCGGGCCGGGACGGACGAGAACGCGGCCGCGCACGATCTTGTCGCCGTGCCGGGGGCGATCGATGGCGCCCTTGCTCCCTTTGGAACCGACGGAGACCGATGCGGAACGCGGCCGGGGCACTGCCCGCGGACGTCCGCCGCCCGCTGCACGCGGGCAGTACTGCCGAGGAAGCGGACTGACGTGTGGAACCTGTCAGCCGTGGACACCTCGCGCTGCCGCCCTCGGTCAGCACTGGCGCGGGCGTGACGTGTCTGGCTTCTCCGCCCGGTGTTACGCGTACAGCGCGGCCATCGCCGCACCTGACGACGACATCACACCGGAGGCGTTCATGACCACCGCCATCAGGGACATGCTCGACACCTACCCCGCCGACCTGGGCGGCGTCGACCGCGACAGGCTCGCCCACTGCATCGAGGAGTGCATCGCCTGCGCCCAGGCGTGCACCGCGTGCGCGGACGCCTGCATGTCGGAGGACATGGTCAACGAACTGACCAAGTGCATCCGCACCAACGCCGACTGCGCGGATATCTGCAACGCCACCGCCGCGGTGCTCTCCCGCCACACCGGCTACGACGCCAACATCACCCGCGCGATCCTCCAGGCGTGCGCCACCGTCTGCAAGGCATGCGGCGACGAGTGCGCGAGCCACGCCGGCCAGCACGACCATTGCCGCGTCTGCGCCGAGGCGTGCCGCCGCTGCGAGCAGGCGTGCAACGACCTGATCACCTCCCTGGGCTGACGGCCGGACGCTCGGCTCCCGTCCGCGTCGGCCGGCCGGGGTCCTGCGGCCACCGCGCGGTGCCTTCCGTCACCGGCACCCGCACCCGCCGACGACAAGGATCGCCAAGGGTGGCTCTGTCGACGACGGCGTGACAAAGACACCTCGGTTGTTCCTGCGCAGTCGGCGGTGGGACATCGAGGGCTCCGGTGGATCCCTGCTGTCCGCACCCGCCAGAACGGGACGCCCCATCGGGAACCGTGCCGCACCGCTGTGCGGCGCCGACCGGGCCGCGCGGGTTGAGCCGGGTGGCCGGGGTGGTCCGCCGACCCGGAGGACCGAAGGCGGGATCCGGGGCCGGAAGGGTTCCCGCCCCAGGACGTACCACGCTCTTCCGGACATCACCGGCTCCCCGGTAGCCGTGGGGCATGCGGAGCGGGAAGCGGGGTAACCGGGCGACGACCTTGCCCCGGGTCCGCGGCGGTGCGGAAGGAGAACCCCTGATGTTGATGGCCCACCCCGCGGTGCTGCGGAATCTGATCGAACAGTACAAGGCCCTGGTGGCTCTGGAAGCCTCCGAGGCGGACAGCGCGCGGGTGCGGCAGCGGATGGAGGACGTCGCCTACACCTTGTGCGTCTCCACCGGCACCGGTGACATCGACGCGGCGCTGATCGCGGCCCGCCACCGGTTGCCCGGCGCCCGGCCCCAGGACGACTCCCTCCTGAGCGGCAGCTGACCCTTCCCGGACCGCACCCGTACTCACACCTGTGCCTCCGCACCGACCGGAACGGACGAAGACGTGAACACCCCTGGAAAAGCTGCCGCGCCGATCTACGACCGCCTGATAGCCGAGCGCGGCGACGTCATTGCGGTGGCCGCGCTCACTGCGGAAGAGACCCACCGCGAGATCGCCAGGGTTATGGATTTCGGTTTTTCGAGCACGGACAGCGAGACGAAGAAGGACAAGTAGAGTCGGCTCGCTGGTGACTCTGCAGTTCGTCACCGCCTGGGGGTCGGTCCGCTTCCGAGGCGTTCACCGGCTGGTGAAGGCCGAGCCGACCCTGCTGCTGCACGAGGGCCGTTTACTCCATGAGGCGATGCGACGCCAACGGGTCACACCGGACGAGGTGCGTCAGGCGATCCGTGCCCAGGGAACCGGGGCACTGGAACTGGTACACGCGGTGGTCCTGGAGACAGACGGCAGCTTCAGCGTGGTCTCCCGCTCGCAATACGGCTCGGGAAGCGCCATGGATGGCGTGCCGTAGCGGCAAAAGCGCCACTGCAACGTCGGACGACAGCCCCTCGGTGAGCGCGGTAACCGGCATGGACCTGTCTGAACAGGCTCACTCTGAACGCTGCCACCGTGAGCAGCAGCTCTCCGGAGAGGCCCGCGATGGGCACTCCTGACGAGCGGCTCGCGAACCAGATCCTGTGGGGCGGAGCCCGCCGCGCTCCCGTACGGGCGATCGCCCCGCGAGGGGCGAAACCGTCACCTCAGCTGTTCCCCGACCCGTCGGTGGCTGCAAACGGTGAAGGCTTCAACTGTCTTGCGTTCCCTTCGCCTCCTCGGCTCTTGCCGTCCCGCCTGGCCCGCGAGTGTCCTCGAACCGGGTATCGAGCCCGCTTCATCGGCCGGGGCCACCAGAGCGGGGCGCGTACGTGCGAGGGCGCTCGCGGCGATGGTGGACCGCTGTGTTCGCCACCGCACTCAGGCCCGCGCAGAAGATGAGGGCGAGGGCCAAGCCAGAACAGAAGACGGCCAGCATGTTCATGGTGGCGATGTCCTGACCGAGTACGGACACGGTGTACTCGGGGCCACCGGAGAGGTTGTCGGCGATCACCAGGCCGGTGAAGGCTCCTACGGCCGCGAGGAGAAGCAGTCCGAGTATGAGCATCCTGGGTCATCCCCTCAAATGGATCGTTCCACTGGTATAGGACGCGGTTTCGCCTTGGGTACCCATGGTGCTGCGCGGGGCACGCGACAAGCGCGTAAAAGGGCCCGGGGCGTCGTGCCTTCTCGGCCGGCTCTGAGCCTGCGGACCTACCGGAATGTACGTGTTGCTCGGTGTTCGAGCGGTCGACCGCCCGGCGGTACGGAGGTCAGGGGCAACTTCAGGACCGCCGGAACGATGCCACCCGGGGCGAGGTGCTGGGGACGAGCACCGGCCCCGATCCGACGGACTCCGAGCGCCAGGAACTGGTGCGGCTCCTGGGGAGGCCCGGATCCTGCCGGACGAGGCGGCCCGTGAAGCGGCCGAGGCGACGGAGGGTGATGTCGTCACCGCCGTCGAGCCGCAAGAGCGTGACGGCGATCCGGTCTGGCGGGTCAGTACCGTAGCGGTCCCGCGTCACTTCTTGAGCCGGATGGGGGACCTTAGGGGCAGTCGGACGCACATGAACAGGGCGGGACCGTGCCCAGGTCGGTCACATGGAAGATCCGGAACCTGCCGGGTGCGTCCGCCACCGGGGCTGCCGCCGGTCCCGGACGGCCGGTCACGCCCCTTGCCTCTCGCCCTCCGCTCCGGCGCGTGTCCGTCGCAACGCGAAGGCCGCACCCACCCCGCCCAGCAATCCGAAGAGGTGCCCCTGCCAGCTGACCCCGGCGGCCGTCGGCAGGACGCCCCACAGGAGTGACCCGTAGACCACGGCGACGAGAACGCCTATGACGATGTCGCCGGCACGGCGATCCACGAAACCGCGTACCAGCAGGTAGCCGAAGAGACCGAAGACGACGCCGGACGCGCCTCCGGTCGTGGAGTGCGTGGGCGCCGTCAGCCATACTCCCAGACCGCCGACGAGGACGATCACGAGGACGACGGCGAGGGAACGGCGCACGCCGGACAGCGCGGCGAGGAAGCCGAGGACCAGCAGAGGCACGCTGTTCGCGGCGAGATGGTCGAAGCCGAAGTGCACGAAGGCAGCGGGCACGACGTCCCGCAGTTCGCCCACCTGACGCGGGCTGACGCCGAAGGTGTCCAGGGCATGGCCGCTCGCCGTGTCGACGGCCTCGAGCGCCCACAGCACAGCCACCCAGCCGGTCATCAGGACACAGGAGTTCCGGAACCGCTCACGGCGTGACCGGGGCACGGGGCGAACGGCGCCGTGCGATCCGTACGGGGATCCGGGGCTGTGTCGCGATCCGTACATCATGGGACTCTCCGGTTCTCCTCGTGTAACGCTCAACGCCGGGGCAGAAGGTTCGGTTCCCGCCCACCACGCGGTTTGCCTGACCAGTGGACGAGCAGGCCCGTCGGCAGTGGACGCCCGGGACGACGGAGCGAGGCGGGCTCCGCGGCAGGCCCGCGGACCGCGCCTGCCCGACGTCATCCCTCGCCGCTGACGTGCTCGGATGGATCCGCCTTCCGGATCAACGGATCCGGGAGGCGACAGCGCGGCCGGTGCGTACGGTGGTCGGGTGCAGCTACTCCCGGAACCCGTTCGCCGGCTCGCCGCCTGGTGCGCCGTGATCCTGCCGGCCGCCGGGGTCGTTGGGGCGGACGGCGCATCGCTGGGGGATCTCGCCGACGACGCCCTGGACCTGTTGGCAGGCTCGGGGGGACCGCCGCCTCCAGCGTTGTGACGGGTGTCGGTTACGTCGCCCAGGTCTTCGGTATGGCGGTGCTCGCGCTGCTGCTGGTCTTCTTCTTCCTGCGCGACTCCCACCGGGCCGCCAGCGCGCTGCGCTCGCTCGCTGCGCGCGACACGACCGATGTCGTCGAGGCGATGGCGCGGCGGGCTTTCGAGGGCGTGGAGGGGTTTTGCGGGGCACGACCGTGGTCGCGCTCATCGACGCCGTCTGCATGACCGCCGGTCTGCTCCTGCTGCGGGTCCCCGGTGCCCTCGGGCTCGGGGCGATCGTTCTCATCGGCGCCTACGTGCCCTATGTCGGCGCCTTCGTCTCCGGGGCCGCGGCCGTACTGGTGGCGCTCGCCGACCGCGGGTTCGTCGTCGCACTGTGGGCGTTCGCAGTGGTGCTCGTGGTGCAACTGCTGGAGGGGAGCGTCTTCCAGCCGATGGTCCAGAGCCGGACCGTGCGGATCCACCCGGCGCTGGTCCTCGTGGCGCTCACCGCGGGCACCTCCGTGGCCGGAATCGGCGGAGTGCTCCTCGCGGTGCCGGTCACCGCCGCCGCCCACGAGCTACGTGCGCGTTACGCACCTTCTGCCGCAGGCCCGTCCGCGCGCTCGTAGGCTCCACACCGATGCCGGCCGGATATCCCCTCGCCTGCCGCGGTCGTATCCGATGCCACGGCGGTCATGCTCTTTTCCGACGCGCGAACTGCTCTGTCCGTCATTGGCCCCATCGAACACCTTCGGCAGATCACGCGCCGTCGGGATCCGAGCGGTCGTGACCACGGCAACCTCAGGCTCCGGCCATGGACCGTGGCCTGGATATCGGCCACAGGAGTGAAACGGCGGGTTGTGCGACGTCACCGGTGTGCCACGTGGCATTCATCCTCTGTCGGGCGCCGAAGAAGCGCCTTCCCGCTCGTTCCGGTCGGCGGTGGTGCGTTGTGGGCGTGACGTCGCGGTGACCGGACGTCGTACGAGAGGCGGACGGCTTCGCCGTGAGGAGACGAGGGCAGAAATCCACGCCGCGCCCGGGGACCGAGAAGGAGAGGCCGATCATGGGACATGGCGGAAACATCATTCAGGAACTGACCACGGACCACCGAGAGGTGGACTCGCTCTTCGAACAGATCGAGGCGCTGCCCGCAGGCGAGCAGGGACGGCGCGATCTGGCGGACGAGTTGACGATGGAGCTGGTGCGCCACTCGGTGGCGGAAGAGGAACACCTGTATCCGACGGTGCGCCGTTACGTCGACGGGGGCGACGATCTGGCCGACAAGGAGATCGCCGATCACAGCGAAGTCGAGCGCATGCTCAAGGAACTCGAAGGCTGCGAGCCCGGTGACGGCCGGTTCGACACCTTGATCACGCAGCTGAGGACGTCCGTCACCGAACACATTGCCGACGAGGAGAACCGGCTGTTCCCCCTGCTGGCCGACGCCTGTTCCGCCGAAGCCCTGCAGGAACTGGGCGAGAAGGTGCGGATGGCCAAGGAGACCGCGCCCACCCGCCCGCACCCTGCCGCGCCCGACACCCCGCCCGCCGACAAACTCCTCGCCCCGGGCGCCGGCATGGTCGACCGGCTGCGCGACATGCTCACCGGCCGCGGCCGACAGGGCTGACAGCCCACCGGACCGCCTCCGCCGCACCTGTCGCATGAAGGGAACGCGGCATGCCGGGAACGCGCTCAGCCCCTGGCCGCAGCAGCGCACGGTGCGCCGGAGCGTCGGCTCACACAGGTGGGACGTCCTTGGCCTGTGACTCCTTCGAGCTCGCCCACAGCCGGAGCGGAGCGTCTGTTCCGCATCGAGTCCGCGGCCTCCGGTACCGGTGCCCTCCCGCGCGATGAAGCCGCAGTCCGCCACGTCCACCGGGCGGCCCGCGCCGGAAACCGGAGCCCGTCCGTGTCACGGGAAGGTGGCCGCCGCTGTGTCATCGGCGGCCCGCCCCGGGAACGGCTGCTGCTCAGAGCGCTTCAGCCAGCCCGCCGTCCCTGCGGTGTGTCCCGGGGGGTACCGAATGAGCCTTCACGCCGTGGCCCATCGGCGGTTCGTCTCGAGGTACGGCGATCAGTTCGGCGCCGGTGCTCACTGCTACGCGGATCAGGACGGACCCGGCCGGCCCCTCTCGGATGGAGTTCGCGCCGAAAAGTCACAGCTCCTCTTTCGGCCGGGAGACCCCCGTGGGTCTGCTGATGCTGTGGAAGGTCCTGTGAGGTGCGCGGGACGGTCGACACGTGGTGCTTGCGCCTGGTCGCGCCGCAGTGCGGCCACCGCGGCGGCCATGCCCCCGGGCAGAGGGGAGCCGCGTTCGTTGAGCCCGTGCATACGGCGTGCATCCGGCCCCTCGAGCCGAGGCGTCCGCTCAGTACCTTGTCCACCCCTTCTCCGGCAGGGCCTGCCGGGTCTCGACCGCTGGCCGTCTGCCACCGGTCTCGACGGTGATGTCGCGCTCGCGCAGCGTCCCGGAAAGGCGGTGGACTCCGGTGCTGCGCGCCCACGGGTCCTCCTCACCCGGAGCCAATCAGTCCGGCGCCGCCGCGGTGGAGCCAGGTCTTCCAACCCCGCCGCGACGCCTGCCGTACCCCCCTTGCCGGCCATCCCCCGGGAACCGCTGGTGCAGGAGGGACCGTGGTGCGACGCGGCTGACCGGCCACCGCCCGGCCCGGGACATGACCACCACGTCAAGGACGTCGTCCTGTCGTTCTGGTCGCTCGCCGGGCTTCGGGGTGCCATGGCGCCTCGCACAGCTGGCGTGGGTGGCGCGGACGGTCTCGTCGGAGCCGTCGGGCCGCTGCCCCTCTCGGCAGACGGACCCGGCTCCGCGCCGGCCGGGCCCACAGCCGCCGCTGGACCGTTGAGGACGACGGTTCGGAGCGGGCACCCCGAGGTGGATCTTGGTAGTGGGGAAGACGTCCAGGTGGGACGCGAATTTCCGTATACGGAGGAGTTCAGGAGGAACGCGGCCGCGTGGCTGGCGCTGAAAAGGCCTGGGCGGGACACACGTAAAGCCGGGACGAACGGCAGGCAGCGGCGCGCACGCCATGAGGCGCCGCGTGGCGAGAGGGACGAGGTGGGCGATGCGTGCACTGACCGTGCGGCCCGGCGAGAAGGACTCCCTGGAGGTACGGGAGGTGCCTGACCCCGCCCCCGCCGACGGCGAACTGCTGGTGCGGGGCCTGGCGGTGGGGGTGTGCGGAACGGACAGGGAGATCGCCCGGGGCGAATACGGCTGGGCCCCGCCGGGCGGTGAGCGGCTGGTGCTGGGGCACGAGTCCCTCGGGCGGGTGCGGCAGGCGCCGCCCGGCAGCGGCTTCTCGGCCGGTGACCTGGTCGCGGGGGTGGTGCGCCGGCCGGACCCCGAACCGTGCGGGGCCTGTGCCCGCGGGGAGTTCGACATGTGCCGCAACGGCCGCTACACCGAACGCGGCATCAAGGAGATCGACGGTTACGGCGCACAGGTGTGGTGCGTGGAAGCCGACTACGCGGTGAAGCTGGATCCGCGTCTGGAACGCGTCGGTGTGCTCATGGAACCGGCCACCGTGGTGGCGAAGGCGTGGGAGCAGGTCGAGCGTGTCGGTGACCGCTCGTGGTTCGAGCCGCGTCACGCCCTGGTGACGGGAGCGGGGCCCATCGGGCTGCTCGCCGCCCTGCTGGGGGCACAGCGCGGGCTGGAGGTGCATGTCCTCGACCGGGTGGCCGAAGGACTCAAGCCCGCCTTGGTACAGGAACTGGGCGCCATCTACCACGCGGCGGAGGACGCCGAGCGGGTGGTCTCCGCCGTGCGCCCGGACGTCGTCATCGAAGCCACGGGCGCGAACGAGCCCGTCCTCGCCTCGCTGACGGGCACCGCACCCTACGGGGTGGTGTGCCTGACCGGTGTGTCACCCGCCGGCCGCAGGATGACCGTGGACGCGGGCGCCCTCAACCGGGAGATCGTCCTGCAGAACGACGCGGTGGTGGGCTCGGTCAACGCCAACCTGCGTCACTACCGCCAGGCCGCCGAGGCGCTGGCACGGGCCGACAGATCGTGGCTCGAGCGCCTGATCACCCGGCGGGTGCCGCTGGAGCGCGCGAAGGAGGCGTTCACGCCGCGACCTGACGACGTCAAGGTGGTCATCGAGCTGTAGGCGACACGGTACGAAGGAAGGCTCCGGATGTCTCATCACACTGCTCCACTGGTCGTCGTCATAGGCGTGTCGGATTCGAGGAAGACCACGGTGGGCCGACTGCTGGCACGGCACCTCGGCGTTCCTTGCGCCGGGGGAGACGACTTCCACCCCGCACCCAACGTGGCGAAGATGCGGGCGGGCCACCCGCTCGATGACGAGGACCGTCGCCCCTGGCTGGACGAGATCGCACGATGGCCGGCCGGCCATGCGGACGGCGGAGGCGTGGTGACGTGCTCGGCGCTCAAGCGCCGCTACCGCGCCCGGCTGGCCTCCGCCGCGCCACGCGTCTTCCTCCTCCACCGCGACGGCTCGCCCGAGCTGAGCGCCGCACGGATCACCGCACGACGGGGCCGCTTCATGCCGCCCGAGCTGCTCCGTACACAGTTCGCCGACTTCGAACCACTGGGCGACGACGAAGCGGGCTCGGCCATCCCGATCGACGGTACGCCGCAGGTGACGGCGGCTCTCGCCCGCGCCGCCGTCACCTCGACCTGACCCGCATGCCGCAGCCCGCGGCGATTTCGCCGTCAGGTACGACTACCTCTGGGCTCTAGCGGAAGACGGCTCCACCGCTGTCTTCCCCAGCCAGCGCCGTCGTACCCGGTCGGGTTCAACGCGGTATCCGGCCTGGACCGCCCACTCATGCACGGCTCCCCTGCCATGCCAGGCGAGCCACCCGTCGGCATCGAGAGCTCTGCGGTCGTCCAACAGCCTGGCCGTCCGCCACCCGACTGGCCCGGGCGAGTGCAGCTGTTTTCTGCCGGTCCAGGGACGGGGAGTGATGGCTGCAGGCGCTTCTCCGCTGCCGGAAGACCGGCTTCCCCGCCTCGGGAGGCAGGTGTGGCGCGGGAAGCCGAGAAGCAAGGGCGCGCTGAAAGACGGAAGGTGGGGTAAGCGGGCGGCAAAGAGGCAGCCCGGGATCACGCTGTGTGGCTCCGGCCATCCGCACCGTCGCAAGGAGCATCACCATCATGTCCACCCACCACGTCACCCCCGCAGCCGGCCGGACCAGGGTCCAGCAGGCCGCGCTCGCCGTCGGAGCAGTATTCCTCCTGGTGGGCCTTCTCGGCTTCATCCCCGGTGTCACGACCGACTACGGCACCATGGAATTCGCCGAGCACCACTCCGAAGCCAAGCTCCTGGGAATTTTCCAAGTGTCGATCCTGCACAACATCGTCCACCTGCTGTTCGGCCTCGCCGGAATCGCCATGGCCCGTGCGGCTTCCACTGCCCGCACCTTCCTCATCGGCGGCGGTGTGATCTACCTGGTCCTGTGGATCTACGGCCTGATCATCGACCACGAC
Source organism: Streptomyces sp. NPDC126497 (assembly GCF_040302425.1). Taxonomy (NCBI): domain Bacteria; kingdom Bacillati; phylum Actinomycetota; class Actinomycetes; order Kitasatosporales; family Streptomycetaceae; genus Streptomyces; species Streptomyces sp. NPDC126497. The sequence continues at coordinate 114,202 of NZ_JBEORT010000004.1, read as the reverse complement.
AGCGCGGCGAACTTCGTGCCGGTCAACACGGCGGACAACTGGCTGCACTTCGTCCTGGGGCTCGGCATGATCGCCCTGGGCGTCCTTCTCACCCGCCGGATCGCGCCGACAGCCCGCTGAAGCACAGCGGCTTGAGCCGGACGGCGAGGGGTGTCCGCAGGTGGTGGCGGAGCCGTTCCACCGTCCTGCCCACACCGCACGAATCTCGACGTTGCAGTTGGCAAATACCTGACCCATGCTGGTCAGGCCGCATGGGTGTACCCGTGGAGGGTGCCGCCGAGTCGTGTGCGTCTGCGCATGTCGAGACGCGCGATCGTTGCCCTTGCCGAAATCCTCGTCCGGGAGGTCAGGCGGCATGCTCGTACTCGTGGAGAAGGCCGCCGAGGCGATCGCGTCGTCGTGCCTCGAGGCAGGCGATCTGGTCCGGATCGGCGATCTGCGGGGCAACGGGTTCAACGGGCGGGCGTTCGCGATGTCCTGAGGGGCCCGGTGCACAGTGTGGAATGCTCGAACCCTGCAGGGCGTGGGACAGATGCCGCTGATCCCGGATCAAGGTCCGGTCCAGCAGCTCGCGCCTACAGGTCTGGACCCGGCATTCCATGACCGCGTTCGTCCGCGGCATCCGGACACCGCCGAGCACGACCTCGGTCCCCGCATCGGCGAGGACTGCGTCGAGCAGGGCGGGGGACTCCCCGTCCCGGTCCCGCATCAGGAGCCGTGAGAGGTGTCCGTGGCTCGGCCTGCTTGCTTGTCGGCTGTTTCCAGCAGGCGGAGGGCGGGCGGGTTGACGGGTTGTGGTGTTCCTTGCAGGTCGTATGGGAACAGTGCGATGTCCTGATGAGATGCCCACGTGATGGCCGGCGGGGTGTAACCGGCCATCGAGAAGAACGGTGCGGCGCGCTGCTTGGCGGTCGCCGCACCGTGCAGTTGCTGGACGGTGGGACGGGTGGTGCGGCTCCCTTCCTTCTTCACCTGGGCCACGGCGCGCTCGGCGAGGACGTCGATGCCTTCGTCCGCACCGACGGGGGTGGCCACGGCATCGGTGAAGCCCAGGGAGCGCATCCAGTCGACGGCAACGAGGTCCGCGTCCCGGGCGTCGCGGATCAGCCGTTGTGCGGGGCGATGGGGTGTGGCAGCGGGCGAACCGGCTGCAGCGGCCTCTTCGCGGGCTGCCAGGGCGACCCGCAGGCGCGAGTACGGGAAGAAATGGAAAGCCAGATCCCCGACCGTCAGATGTCCTGGGCCCCATTCGGTGGCTTCACTCACGTCCTCGGGCTGGGGCCGAACCGGTGGGAGACGCCCTTGTCCGATACGGCCGCTCCGCGGTCGGTGAGGATCAGCAAGGCGGGGCGTGCGTTGCCCTCGGTCACCGACTGCGCGATGTACAGGATGCGTTCGTCCACGGCGATGTGCCGGCGGGCCAGTCGCTCCGCCTCGGCCTGGAGGCGCGGATTGCATGCCCCGAGCGACTTTCCAGGCAGTGGGCGATCGCCTCGTCCTGCGGTGTTCCCCGCGCAGGGAGGTCATCGAGCAGTTTCTGCACCTCGCGTCGCAGCGTTCGCGCCGCTTCACGCGCGCGGCGCTTCTCGTCAGCGGTGGCAGCCGTCTGCCGCTTTTGCTCTTCGCGTGCGGCTTTACGAGCTCTTATTTCGGCCTGCCGGGCCGTCTCACGGTTTTGGTGAGCGGTGATGCGCCGGCCGGCTGGGGGTCTTGCTGAGCAGCCATTGCATCTCCGGCGCGCTGGAGCAGGACGCCGACGCGATCATCCTGCTGCACCGTGAGGACTACTACGAGCCCGAGTCCGAGCGCGCCGGGGAGACCGACCTGATCGTGGCCAAGCACCGCAACGGACCCACCGCCACCGTGACCGTGGCCCACCAGTTCCACTGCAGTCGCCTGCGCGACATGTCCGGCGCGGAAGAACCGACCCTCTACTGAACTTGTCGACGTGATGTCGCGAGGCTGACAAGTGATGGTTGTCGCGGTATGCCGGAACTGTGAGGTATCCGCAAGGTGGCGGCCTGACCGCCGAGCGGCGGGCGTTTCGCGAACGCATCCGCATGGAGGCGGCCGAGATGTTCGCTGAAGGACAGGACAATGCGGCGGTGGCGAAGAAGCTGCGGGTCAGTGTGCGCTCGGTGCAGCGCTGGCGCCGTTCCTGGCAGGAAGGCGGCCGGCAGACGCTGCATTCCAAGGGGTCGGCCGCCCGTCCCAAGTTGAACGAGGCCCTGTTCGCGGTTCTGGAGCAGGAGCTGGCCAAGGGGCCGGTTGCGCACGGCTGGCCGGATCAGACCTGGACCCTGGCCAGGATCAAGACGCTGATCGGACGCCGGTTCCACCGGACCCTCACGCTCTCGGCCATCGCGCGGATGCTCCGGCGTCACGGGTGGAGCCACCAGGTTCCGGCCCGACGGGCGATCGAGCGTGGCGAGGGCGCGGTCGCCGGCTGGGCGAAGGAGACCTGGCCTCAGGTAAAAGGGCCGCGGCGGCGCTCGGCGGCTGGATCGTCTTCGAGGACGAAGCCGGCTTCTCGATGACGCCGCCCACCTCCCGCACCTGGGCAGGGCGCGGGCACACGCCCGTGATCCGAGTACGGGGACGTTCCCAGCGCCGGTTTTCGAGCGCCGCCCTGGCCTGTTGCAAGCAGGGCGAACGCTCACGCCTGGTCTTCCGGCCCAAGCGGCACGTCGACCACAAGCGCGGTGGCCGGCGCAGCTTCACCTGGACCGACTACCGCGACCTGCTGACCGCTGCCCACCAGCAACTCAGCGCCCCCTTCGTGCTCGTCAGGGACAGCCTCAACGTGCACCTGGACGCCCGGCTGCGGGCCTTCATCCACGCCCGCGACTGGATCACCGCCTACCGGCTTACGCACCCGACCTGAACCCGGTCGAAGGCATCTGGTCACTGGTCCGACGCGCGGGCCAGAACAACACCGCCTTCACCGGCCCCGACCACCTGATGCACATCCTGCGCCGCACCCTCCGCGAACTCCAGTACCGTAGCGAAACCATCGACGGATGCCTCGCCGCAACCGGACTCACCCTGACGACATCACGCCGACAAACTCAGTAGCGGGTTCGGGTCGGTCAGCCGGCTCAGGGGGCCCCGCAGCCGCCGTACTCGAGGGAGCTCACTGCGTTGTCGAAGAGGAACAGAAGTTCCTGCTTCTCACCCGGCATTATGGTGTAGTGGTAGCCGCGGTAGTCGGCATCAGTGTAGATGCAGACGGCCCCCCTGCCACGGTTCCACACCGAGCTGGCCCGGTCGTTCCACGCCCAGCCGAGGTTGGGGATGTCCACCCCGTACTGGAGCTGCAGGTTGCTCCCGGTGAGGTTGTGGCCGTCGTAGAGACAGATCTGGCCTTCTTCGCAGCGGGTCACGGGTTCATCAGCCGATGCGGTTCCCGGAGCCGCCAGTACGGCGGTGGAGGCGAGGACTGCTCCTACTACCGAGGTCTTGAATGTCAGTTTCATGAGTACTTCTTCCCGTCGTTGCCCGTGGAAGCGCGGCCATGGTGCAGCCGCCTACGGCCCCTCTTCTTCAAGGGCATGCAGTCATAAACGCTTCTTCAAGGGCATGCAGTCATAAACGGCTTGCGCACGCATACGGTTCAACCATAAAGCTGCCGGCCTGCGCAAGTTCGCCGAAACCCGGGACTGGCTGACCATCTACTAACTGCCGCCCTACGCACCCGGCCTCAACCCCGTCGAGGGGATCTGGTCGCTCCTGCGACGCGGCTGATTCTCGAACGTCGCCTTCAGCACCCCTGAACACCTCGTCCAGACCGTCCGACGCGGACTGCGGCACATCCAGTACCGCAGCCACCTATCGACGGCTGCCTCGCGGAGACCGGTCTGACCATCCGACCCACCTGACACGAGGCGACATCACGAGTTCAACCTCAGTAACCGCCCCGGGCAAATTTTTTTCCCCGGCCCGCCCGTGATTGCCCCACAGCGGCCCACACGCCCGATCATGAACGGAGAGCCCCCGATGTGCGTCATCGGAGACGGCCTCAACCGCGCCGCCCAGCAGGCGTTCACCCGCCCGATTCCCAAGTCGGCCGGCGCGCAGATGCGCTACCTCGTGAAGCAGCTCAAGGACACCCGCGCGGTGGCCGACGCGCTCGGCGTCTCGCAGCGCACCGTGGAGCGGTACGTGAAGGACCAGATCCGCCGACCCCGCGCCGACCTCGCCCAGCGCCTGCAGGACGCGGTGCGCGAGCGCTGGCAGCCCCGGGGCCGCGAGCGCGCCCGCCGTCAGGCCACCACGAGCACGGGCCTGGTCGTCGACACCCGGGCTCGGTTTGGTTTCACTGCCGCGTCCGGTACTACCGACGACGCCCGCATCCGCCACTTCACCCTCGCCCTGCCGCCCCAGTACGCGGCCCGCCTCTTCGACGCGAAGGATGCCGGCGCCAGCGAACAGCGGCTGCGCGGCATCGCCGCCGAAGGGCTGGGGGAGGTGTGTTTCCGCGACGGAGGCCGCCACGCCCACGGCCTGGAGGTGGAGTTCACCGATGTCGAGCACCTTGCGTCCGAGCTATAGCCGGCCGGGGTGAGGGCCGCTGCCCTGGGCTCGGCGGCTGGCCGTGTGGACCTCGGCGTGGTCCTCTGCGCCGGCCAGTCGCGGGGACATCGTCGGCGCCATCGGCTCCGCCGCCGTGGTCATCACTGGCTCGGTCCTGTTGCTTGGAGGGGGCAGCAAGACCATCGCAGAGAGCGAGAGCCCTGCTCCGGCGTTCAGTCCCAGCGCGGTGAGGGAAGTAAGCACACTCACCTCCCGCGTCCGTGCCCCGCCCGAACTCCTCCTGGGCGGGACGCGCCTTGTTCGGCCGCCGGAGCGCCTTACAGCGCCTGGGCTGAAGACGCCACAGCTTTGGTGCCGTGGGGCCGGCGTCCAGGCCTGGCATCTGGCCGGACACGGGGATGAGGGCCCCGGCGAAGGCTGTGTCAGGGCTGGTGGTTCCCGGAGACCACCGCGATTTTCCAGACGGGGGTTCCGCCGGTCACCTGGATGGTGAGGTGCTGGGGCTTTTTGTCTTCGTAGACGACGCCCACGGTGTGGACCCCGTTGCATGTGACCGGGTGGGGGTTGTTGCTGTCCCGGTCCACGATCGAGACCTTGCCCTTGCCCTCGCATGCCGCGTGGAGGGTGTAGGCGCCTTCCTGCGGGGTGAATGCGGGCAGTTCCTGGTCCTTGTTGCCGGTGGTCTCGGGCACCAGGGTCTGCGCGTTCTTGGGCAGGTCCAGGCCGAGCGGCTGTGTGGCAGGGGCCTGGGTGGGCTTGCCGGAGGAAGCGGTCGCAGTGGTGGGGCTCGGACGCTTCGCCTCGGGCTCGTAGGAGCAGCCTGCGGTGAGGAACAGTGCGGCCAGGGCGGCAGCGGTGAGTGTGGAGCGATGCAACGGGGTCTCCCGGGAGCGAGGGCGGGGCGTCCGTCCTGGTGTCAGAGCCGGACGCGAGGGCTGGGATCTGTCTGTCAAATGATCTCTGTCAAGCTTCAACGGCCGTCGTTGAAGGAGGAGCATGGGGATCGAACTGGAACTGCACTCGGGGCGGTCCGTGCGAAAGAGAGCGTCTCGTGAGACCCTCCTGCGAGGGTCCTATCAGCACGGTGCAGCGCTGGCGCGTGCATTGAGCTCTCTCGACCGGCACAGCTCGGGCAAGCTTGGCTGGATCGATCCGTATGGCGACACGCTGTTCAACGAACAGGAAGCTCATGTTGCCCAGCAGGAAGTTACTGCCCTGATCCACGGGTGCACGGATGAAGAGCAGAAGGCAGCCCTACGTGACCTCGCTGACCTTCTGCGAGCGTGTGCGACGACGCCGGGCAGCTATCTGTGGTTCATGGGCGACTGACCGTAGATGACTACGGTCTTGTGGTGGGTCGTGGTGAGCTGACGGATGCGGCGTGGGAGCGGATAGCGCCGCTGCTGCCGGGTGTGGACGTGTGCCGCTTGAAAGGTCATCGGGACAGGTGGGGGAGTGGTGGGGTTCGGTCCTGGGGTCATGTCCGTGTGATCGTGTCTCTGCCGTGCAGGGTGGTCCGGAGGCTGTTGTACCGTTCCCGTCGGTGCTGCTGCGCTGTGACACCGTGAATGGTGCCGAGTTGCTCGTGTTGCGGTATGAGAACGCAGTCCTGCGCCGGCGGATTGCCGGCCCGGTCCGCTATGAGCCGGCCGACCGGTTCTGGTTCGCTGCCCTCTTCGGGCTGGTACCCCGGCGACGTTGGCGCGAGGTCTTCCCGGTCATCCCGGGCACCTTGCTCGCCTGGCACCGCGGGTTCGTCGCCGCCCAGTGGGATCACACCGCACGCCGACGCACCGGACGCCCGCCCACCCCAGGGGCGGTCAAGACGCTTGTTCTGCGGCCGGCCCGGGAGAACCCGCGGTGGGGGCACCGGCGGATCCCAGAAGAGTCGACCCGACTCGGGCATCGGATCGCTGCCTCGACGGTCTGGGGGATCCTCGACGCCGCGGGCGTCGACCCGGCGCCGCGTCGTGCCGGTCCACCCTGACGCGAGTTCCTGGCCGCCCGGGCCGAGGGGATCATCGCGGCAGACTTCTTCCACCTCGACACCGCGCTCGGCACGAGGCCGTACGCACTGGTGCTCCTCGAGCACGGCACGAGGCGCCTGCACATCACCAAAGTCACCGCCCGGCCCACCCGGGAGTGGGCCGGGCAACAGGCGCGGAATCCCGCCGACCTGGGCATGCGCATCGAGTCTCTGCGGTTCCTGCTGCGTGACCGCGATGGCAAGTACGGTGAGGCGTTCGACACGGTCTTCAAGGCCGAGGAGCTGGAGGTGATCCTGAGTGCCCCGCGGGTTCCTCGGATGAGCACCCGCTGCGAGAGGATCACCGGCAGCGTCCGGCGCGAGATGCCCGACCACGTCCTGATCGTGAACGAGGCCCACGCCCGCCAGATCCTGGCCGTCTACCGACGGCACTACAACGCCCACCGACCTCACCAGGCCCGACAGCAACCACCGCCTGATGCCAAGGAACGGCCCGATGCCACCGTGCACGACCTCAACGCTCGCCGAGCGCTGCGGACCCAGATCCTCGGCGGCGTGATCAGCGAGTACCGGTATATCGCTTGACCGGCAACGATGACTTTTCGAGCGGCACAGGCGGCACCGGGCCGCCGCCCATCTGGTTACCCTCGTCGACCAGGACAACCGCGCCCACGGCCAACGGCTTTCGCGTGGAGAACGGCGGTGACTGGGCCGACGTGGCCCGCGCACGTCGCGGGCCGTCGCCAGCCGGGTGCGGCGGTGACGGCAGGACCACACGGCGCGCGCCGGGGGCCTGCTCACGCCGACCACCACCACGGTGTGCAGTGGGTACGACGGACGGGAATGTGCGGTCGGTGAGACCGTCCGTCGGCGCGGCAGGCGCAGCTTTGGCTGACGTGGCCGCGGTCGCCTGCCGTCGGCCACGTGGCGGTCCCCGGGCACATCCTCGGATCGACCGATGCGGTTCCGTTATCGTCCGAGCCAGGTCCGGTCGCACGGCGGACCTAGCCTCAACGACCGTGATCGCTCAGCACGCGAGGTATTCGGCATCCCGGTCCCGCGGCCCGGGCGGTCTGCCTCCGGCGGCGGACCCACTGCCGACCTGTCCTGGCCGACGTGGGACGGCGTGACATTCCGACCTCGGAGTCATCGCGGGGCGGGCCTGTGTGCTCCAGCCCTCCGTTCCTTCATCCCCCGACGAAAGAGAAGGCATGAGCATGTCCTTATCTCCCGGCAGACGAATACGTGCGGCCGCCCCGCTGGGGGCTCTCGCCATGGCCGCCGTAGTCACCGCGACCGGGATGCCGGGGGTGAGCCAGGCCGTCGCCCTGGCCCCTGGCGCTCCGGCAGGCTCAGGGAGGGACCTGTCCGTTCCGGGCGCGAAGAGCGCCAAAACGGTGACGCTGATCACCGGCGACAAGGTGTCGATCGCCGCGGACGGCTCTGTCGCCGCGATCGAGAGGGCCAAGGGGCGCGAAGGCGCGTCGTTCTCGGTCCGGAAGGTCGACGGGCACAGCTTCGTCATACCGGGCGACGCGGCGTCGGCTGTCGCCCAGGGAAAGCTCGACCGGCGGCTGTTCGACGTGACGCAACTCGTCGCGTACGGGTACGACGACGCGAGCCGGTCCGACCTGCCGCTGATCGTCACCTACGCCGGGGACGAGACACCCCCCGCGAGCGCCTTCCGCGACGCACGGGCCAAGGCCGGCCAGGAACTGACCAGCGTCAACGGCGTGGCGCTACGGGCCGACAAGCACGGCCACTCCGCGTTCTGGGACACCTTCACCGACGGCGGGGACGGTGGACAGGGCACGGCGCGGCTGTCCGGCGCACCGGCGGCGAAGAAGGTGGTGAAAGTCTGGCTGGACGGCAAGCGCCAAGCCAGCCTGGACAAGAGCGTGGCCCAGACGGGCGCGCCGACGGCCTGGGGCGCCGGGTTCGACGGCACGGGCGTCAAGGTCGCCGTGCTGGACACCGGCGTCGACCAGACGCACCCCGACCTGGCGGGCCAGGAGATCGCCGAACGGAACTTCTCCGACGCCGAGGACAGCGTCGACCGAGTCGGCCACGGCACCCACGTAGCCTCGACGGTGGCCGGTACGGGTGCCAGGTCGCAGGGCAGGTACAAGGGCGTCGCGCCGGGCGCGCGCATCCTGGACGGCAAGGTCCTGGACGACAGTGGCGGCGGCTGGGATTCCAGCATCATCGCGGGCATGGAGTGGGCGGTCGCCGAGGGCGCCCAGGTCGTCAACCTCAGTCTGGGCGGCACCGACACCCAGGGCATCGACCCGCTGGAGGAGACGGTCAACCGTCTCTCCGCCGAGACGGACACGCTGTTCGTCATCGCCGCGGGCAACGCGGGCGAGGACGGCGAGAGCACCGTCGAATCGCCCGGCAGCGCCGAGTCCGCGCTGACGGTCGGCGCGGTCGACAAGGCCGACAAGCTCGCCGACTTCTCCAGCCGCGGCCCGCGCGTCGGTGACGGAGGAGTCAAGCCGGACCTGACCGCGCCGGGCGTCGACATCACGGCTGCCGCCTCCACCGCGAGCGGCATGGAGCAGGTGTTCCCCTCGGGGACGCCCGGTTACGCCACCCAGAGCGGCACGTCGATGGCCACTCCCCATGTCGCGGGCGCCGCCGCCATCCTGGCGCAGCAGCACCCGGACTGGAGCGGCGAGCGGATCAAGGCGGCGCTCACCGCTTCCGCTGAGCCCGGCCCGTACAGCGCGTACCAGCAGGGCACCGGCCGCACCGATGTGGCCCGGGCGATCGGGCAGACCGTCATCGCCGAGCAGGGGCCGCTCGGCTTCGGCCGCCCGAAGTGGCCTCACAGCGATGACGAGCCGGTGACGAAGGAAATCACGTACCGCAATCTCGGCACCGAGCCGGTCGTCCTGGACCTGGCGATCGAGGCGCTCGGGATGGACGGAGGGCCCGCCCCCGAGGGCATGTTCGAGATGTCGTCGCGGCAGCTCACCATTGCGGCGGGCGGTGCGGCGAGCACCACGGTGACCGCCGATACGCGCGTCGGCGGCGAGGCCTACGGCTCGTACGGCGGCTCGGTGACCGCAGCCTCGGCCAACGGCCGGATTCGGGTGCGCACCGCCTTCGGCGTGGAGCGCGAGATCGAGTCGTACGACCTGACCATCAAGCATCTGGACGACGACGGCAAGCCGACCGGCAAGGGTTTCACGGCGATCGATGGCCGGGACCGCGACTACTACCAGGAGTTCGCCGACGCGACGGACGGCGAGATCACGGTGCGCCTGCCCAAGGGCGGTTATGCGCTCACCGGGGTCCTCAACGCCAGTGGCGAGTCCGCCGCTCCGGACTCCCTCCTCCTGGCCCCGGCCCTGCAGCTGACCAAGGACACCACGGTCGTCATGGACGCCCGGGAGGCCAAGCCCACGCGCATCACCGTCCCCGACGCGGGAGCCGAGAACCACCACGCCCAGCTCATCCCGGGCTACACCCGCTCCGACGGGCAGCCCCTGGGCTTTATGCCGTCCATCTTCGACTTCCCCGATTTCCAGAGCTTCAAGGTCGGTCACATCGGCCCGAAGGCACCGAAGGACGCGGCATACGCCCAGTACAGCGGTTTCTGGACACGCCAGTCGGCCGACGGGCACGCAGTGAACTACCGTCTCGCGTGGAACCGCACGGGTTCGCTCGGCGGCTTCACCGCCGACGTCCGGCGCGAGCAGCTGGCCGAGATCGACTTCACGGCCGGCAGGCCCGGCCCTGAGTCAACCGCTCAGGTCGCGGTGACGCCCCTGACACCCATCGGCGAGTTCGCTGCCGACTTCAGCACCCCCACCCAGCGTCAACTGCCGCTGCGGACCTCTGAATACGTCCTCGGCAACGGCGTCAAGTGGTCCTACTCCGTACACCAGTGGGAGTCGGGGAACGCGCAGCTGGGAAGGTTCACGGCGTACCAGCCGAAGAAGAGCTACACCGCGCGGTTCAACGTCGGTGTCTTCGGTCCGCTCCTGCCCCCGGGCGAGGGCGAACCGCGGTGGGGGCGTCCCGGGATCGCGCGGAGCGGGAACACGATCAAGGCGCATCTGCCCATGTTCGGCGACAGTGACGGGCATGAGAGCAGCAACGGCTACACGGAGCTGGAGAGTTCGCTCCGCGCCGACGGCGAGGAGATCCCCGCCGAGGGCGATCCGCTGAACATCGCCGAGTACACCGTCCCCGCCGGGGACGGCCGGTACGAACTGAGTGTCGACGCCTCCCGGGACCCCGAGCTACTCCTGGTAAGCACCCGCGTGCGGGCGCAGTGGACGTTCAGGTCGGCCGGCGTGTCCGGGGACAGTTGGGCCCGGCTGCCGCTGTCCGTGGTCCGCTTCTCCCCCGAGCTGTCACCGACCAGTACGGCGAAGGCCGGTGAGAGGTTCCAGGTGCCCTTCACCGTGGAGGGCGCGGCCACCGCTCGGACGGCCAAGAAGCTGGAGTTCGAGGTGTCCTATGACGACGGCAGGACCTGGACCACGGCCAGAGCCGTCAACGGCACCCACCTGTCGCTGAACCACCCCGCGCAGCCGGGCACCGTCTCGCTGCGTGCCGAGCTGACCGACCGTGACGGCAACACCCTGGTCCAGACGATCGACCGCGCCTACCTCACGGTCCGGTAGGGCGAGGGCAGCAGAGCGAGGGCCGAAGGGCCCGTTCACCGACAGGGCCCGGGTCGAAGGCGAATTCCAGGGGTCATTGCAACACGTGATCACTGACGTGTGGTGGCGAGCAGTTTGGACGGACGCTCGGCTGGGGTTTCCCAGCCGAGCGCCTTGCGTGGGTGGGCAGCAGCTCCTGGAAGGCGAACGCGGTCTCGTCATCGGCGGCCGCGACCTCCACTACCGCGAGCCCCGGCTCCGCCACATGCGCGTCGTTGAGCGGCCTCATACCCGGCACAACGTTCCGCCGAAATCCTCCAGCCCGAGCAGTGTCACCCGGACCGGGTACGACGGGGCATGCGTGCTGACTTACCGCAGCCTGACCGCCTGACCGTGCAGACGCGCTCGATGGTGCTTCCGGCCTTCCCCGAGGACGTGGTGCCGCCCCTGTACGACGAGGGATGCGGGCGGCGTTCTCAAGAGGCATCGCGCGTCGCCACGCGCTACGGCAAGCCGGCGGTCCACTACGGGACGACCGATCTCATCACTGCCGTTGACGAACGGCTGTGATCAGCGCCTTCGCAGGAGTCCTACGCGACCTTGACCACGTACTTGCCCTGGACGCCGCCCGCCTCCAGCGCCCGGTGTGCCGCTGCTGTCTCCTCCAGGGGGAAGACCGTGTCCACCGCGGGGCTCAGCTTGTCCTCGACCACATGGCGGGCGAGGTCGTCGAAGTCCGCCCGCGTGGGGTTGCCGCTGAAGAAGCGCACCCGGCCGTGTCCGTGGACCGTGCTGGCCGCGAGGTAGCCGAGCGACGCCACGGGCCGTTTCAGATCAAAGGCGATGGTGACCATGCGTCCGCCGGGATTCAGCAGGCGCCTGAAGGCCCGCAGGTCGGTGCCCACGGTGTCCAGGACCACGTCGAAGCGGCCCAGCTCCGCCGGCCGCACGGTCCGGTGGTCGACGGCCCTGTGCGCGCCGAGCCCGCGGACGAAGTCGAGGTTGGCTGCGCGGGCGAGGGCCGTGACCTCGGCGCCGTACGCCCGTCCGAGCTGGACGGCGGCGTTGCCGACACCTCCCGCCGCACCCCGCACGAGGAGTCGTTCGCCCGGGCGCAGCCCGGCTTTGTCCCGCAGAGCGGTGATGGCTGTGGTGGCCACCGGCAGCGCGGCGGCGTCCACCGGATCCAGTCCGTCGGGGAGCCGGCCGACCCGCTCGGCGGGCACGGTCACGTACTCGGCGGCGCTGCCGAACCCGGAGGTGCGACCCAGGACCCCCCATACGCGGTCGCCGGCCGCGAGCTGTGTGACTCCGGCGCCCGGTGCGGCGACCTCGCCGGTGAAGTCCAGGCCGACGCGTTTGGGGAATCTCCGGCCGGTCAGCAGGCGGAGGCGGCCGGCACGGGCTGCCAGTTCGCCGCCGTTGACGCTGAACGCGCGCACCTGCACAAGGACCTCGCCGGGGGACGGCTCGGGGCGCGGCACGTGGCTCGTGTAGAGCACATCGGGGCCGCCGTAGCGGTCGTAGAGCACTGCCTTCATCATGCGGTCGTTCATCGTTCTGCCTTTGCTGCCGGAGGGGTCCGGCATTGACCGTAAGCTCTCAAGTGGACGCAATCGTCCGCTTAAGCCGGAAGCGAGAGACAGTGATGGCGGAATCCTCTTGGATCACAGCCCGGGACGGGGTGCGGGCGGATGCCCGGCGCAACCGGGAGCGCGTCCTCGTCGCCGCCCGTGCGGTCTTCGCGGAGCACGGGATCGATGCCCCGATGGCGACCGTGGCCCGTCGGGCCGGGGTCGGTGTGGCGACGCTGTACCGGCATTTCCCGACCCGGGACGCCCTGATGCGGGGTGCGTTCGCGCAGCAGATGGAGACCTGCGTGCGGGCGCTCACCGAGGCTCTGGCCGCCCCCGACCCGTGGCAGGGCTTCCAGCAGCTGGTCGAGGCGGTCTGCGCGCTGCAACGGGAGGAACGCGGGTTCCCGGCCGCGTTCGTCGCGGCCTTCCCGGACAGCACCTCGGAACACGCGCAGACCCGGCAACGGGCCGAGCGGGACTTCACGACCCTGGTGCGCAGGGCACAGGCGTCGGGCGCGCTGCGGGCCGACTTTCATCCTTCCGACCTCGCCGTGGCCCTGTTGGCACACTGCGCTCTGGTGACCGCCCTACCGGATGATGGTGCGGCGTCCCGGCGCCTGGTGGCCTATCTGCTCCAGTCGTTCCGCGCCGACACCGCCAACGAACCGCTGCCCCCGCCGGCTGCGCTGACACTGCGCAGCCTCCCGATTACGACTGACAATCCCCAGAGGCGGCGGCCCCCCAGAGCCTGACATGAACCGGTACCTACCGCAGGGCACATCCAGATTCATATAGGCCCTCCGGTGCCCGCGCGGACGTGCACGCCTACACCAAGACGGCTACATCACCCACCACGGCTGACCGGCAGCCGTGGTGGGACGCAGCGGCGCCCGCCCCGTTTCACGGGCAGGGCGCCGTCTGCCGCCTCCGGCTTTCGTGGAAAGTGATCACCGGCCGCAGTCCTGACCGTGCAGGCGTCGGCGGACGAGTACCGGCCGCGCCGGCTGAGCGTGCAGGTCTCTGACGTGCGGCGCGACTCCTCGGCCCGCTCGCCGTGCCGGCCAGGCCGGGTGGGGGTACCCGGCCGCTCATGAACATCTTCCTGTCGGTGGAAGTACTGCCCGAGTCCACGCTCCGGGACGTGGTGGACCTGCTGGTGAGACTGGTGGAAGCGGCCGGGGCCCTGATCATCTTCGTGGGGGCCGCCTGGGCGTTCGGCCGCTTCCTCCTGGCAGGAGTCCGCGGCGGCGGAGTGGACCGCCAGTTCAACCGGATCCGGCTCTCCCTGGGCCGGTTCTTGGCGCTGGGCCTGGAGTTCCAGCTCGCCGGGGATGTGCTGCGCACCGCCATCGCGCCGAGCTTCACGGAGATCGGGCAGCTCGCCGCGATCGCCGCGATCCGGACCGCCCTGAACTACTTCCTCAGCCGGGAGATCGCCAACGAGCGCGCCGAGATCGAGCGCGAGCGCCGCAAGGAGGCGGACGGCTCCCGTGCCCCGGCGGGGCCGGCGTGACCGCCCTCCTGAACCTGTCCGCCCTCGCCGCCACCGCCTTCGGGCTCATCGCCGCCGCGGTGGTGTTCGCGGCGGCGAGGCGGCTGATGCCCGCACTGGCCGTTCTGCTGGACTTCCTCACCGTGGCAGGGCTGCTGCGGCTGGCGGGTGAGCCGAGCTGGGACGCCATCGTGACGGCCGCCGCCGTGATCGCCGTCCGCAAGCTCGTCACCGCAGGCCTGCGCTTTTCCCCGCCGCGCTGACCGAGCGGGTCAACAGGCTGCGCCGGTGTCAGATATCCGTTCTCCAGCGGGGTGTGGCCTGGCCCGTGCTGCCGGGGCAGAAATGCCACCAGCGCAGTGCGGCCTGTGCGGGCCGCTTGACCGGCTCGTAGCGGACCGGGCCTTCTGGTTGCAGGCGCAGGGCCGCCATGCCGGCTGGCAGGTCGTCGTCGATCTCATCACGTCCGTGGCCCTTTCGGCGATCCTGTTCGGTCTCGACTCGCGGGTTCCGGAGGAGCTCACGACCGAAGGCATCAAGGGCGTCGTCGAAGCCTTCCGCAAGGCCGCGGTCCGTGCGAAGGCGGCCGGATTCGACGTGATCGAGGTGCACGGTTGCCTGCTCCATCAGTTCCTCTCCCCTCTGGCCGGCCAACGGACGGACGAGTATGGCGACAGCCACGCGGCGTCGGTCAGCTGCTGAGGGCGTCCTGCAGGGTGGGGTGGCAGTCGATGATCTCGTCGATGCCGACGATCTGCAGGGTGCGCAGTACGGCGGGGGTGGGCGCGGCCAGCCGGAGCCAGCCTCCCGCTGCGGTGGCGGTGTGGTGGGCGGTGAGGAAGATGTTGATGCCGCTGGAGTCCATGAAGGTGACCTGCCGCAGGTCGGCCACGATGCGTGACGGGTCGGTGGGGGAGAGGTCCAGGGCGTGACGGAGCGTCTTACCGGTGTCGTGGTCGATCTCGCCGACCAGCGTCAGGACGCGTAGGCCGTCGGTGGTGGCGGCGGTGACGGACAGCCCGCTGCCGGGGCGTGGCGCCTGCTCGGCGAATTGTGCGTCTGTCATATGCCTCTCGGTCATATGAGTGATACTGGCACACCGAGACCTTGCCCTGCGGCGCCGCCCTGCACGATGCGGGCGATGCCCTCGATGATGCAGGAAGCCGGGGGAGGAGTGCAGGGTGTGCGCTGCGCAAGGGCGGGTATGCGCGCTGGGTGGTGAACGGGGTAGTGAAGGCGGCGGGGATGGAAGCAGTGCCCGTGGGCGGGGACGGCACTACGCCGGGGGGAGAGGCCATACAGACCACGGTCGCGTTGGACGGGGACGGCGCCGATATCGCCCAGGCCCGTCACCTGGCCGTCGGCTTCCTCACACGGGTGCAGGCCGAATACGGCCTGCCCGTCTCCCAGCGCACGATGGATGTGACGCAGCTGGTGGTCAGCGAACTGGTCACCAACGCACGCAAGTACGCTCCCGGCCCGGCCCTGCTGGACCTGCGCATCGCCGGCGACATGGTGGTGGTGTCGGTGTGGGACTCCGATCCGGTGCTGCCGGTCGCCCGGGCCGCGGACGCCGGCCGGGTCGGCCAGCACGGTCTGGAGATCGTCATGGCCGTCGCCCAGGGTTTCGAAGCACGGCGCGAACCGGTGGGCAAACGCATCACCGCCCGCCTCGCTCTGGCCGACGACCCCGGCGGCGCCCTCACCGGACGCCCACCCCTGTAGAAAGGCCTCCGGCCGCCGATCACCGCTGCCAGTACGTCACTGACTGGGTGGCCGACAAGATCCGCCGAAGCCTTGCCGTCGACGCCGCCGGTCATGAGGCCCTGCCCGACCCACTCGGCCAGTGCTCCGACACGCCCGTCACCGTAGCCCCGTTCGCTGGAGCAAGCCGGCCCCCCGACCGGCGAGTTCAGTCCGGTGGCCGGCATTTCGTGCGGTGCGCTCCACCGTGGTGGTCGCCCGCAGTGACGCGAACGCTTCCTGGGGCGAAGGCGGTCTGGTCATCGGCGGCTGCCACGTTCACGACGGTCAGACCGGGGCTCCGACGCGTGCACCTCATCGATCGCATCCACGCCTTCTCCGACGGGCTCTCGTGGTCGGGGCTCTGCTTGTGGCAGGGGTTCGTCCGTCCGGTGCGACAGCTCGCGCTCCGGGGCGCACGATGGGCGCGTGTGTATGCGGAGGCTGCGGGACGTGCGCTGTGCACCACCCGGTGTTGTGGTGAGATCTTGCGTCCTCTGCGGCTCGGGGTCCCTCGGCTCATGACGTCCCGGTTCCGGCTTCTTGGGCTTGTGCTGCTCGGCGAGGCGGCACAAGTATCACATCACGGCTCACCTGATCTGCGAGGTGGGTTCCGGAAGGGCGGCAGCGCCCTGCTCCGGGACGGCGACAACCACATTAAATAGTTGATTTTGCCGTGCTGTTTCCATCTGTGCGAGACCACTGCCGTCTGGCCGAGCTTGGGATTGCCTCTCCGGATGAGATACCCTGCGGGGTATCCGGAAGGGGTGTGGCTGTGGAACTGGCGATGGCTGCTGAGGAACTGAAGACGGTGGTCAACCGGCTGCGCCGGGCGCAGGGCCAGATCGCCGGTGTGATCAAGATGATCGAAGAGGGGCGGGACTGCGAGGAAGTGGTCACGCAACTCGCGGCAGCGTCCCGGGCGCTGGACAAGGCGGGCTTCGCGATCATCGCCACCGGTCTGCAGCACTGCCTGACCGACTCGGACATGGCCGCGTCCGGTGACCGGGAGCAGATGCGGGCCCGGCTGGAGAAGTTGTTCCTGTCCCTGGCCTGAGTGCGCAGCCTCGCCGGATTGTTCGGCATGCCGGGTAAGGGCGTCGCTCAGCACGAAGGCGGCTCCCAGACAACAGGGCAACACCGAAGAGGACCTGCAGCTCGACCGGAGCCATAGTGGCCAGGACCAGGATGACAAGGACACTTCCTTCGCCGGTCTGGACGACCAGGGGCCGGAGCGAATGACCTGGGGTGGCCATGCCCATGAACAGGGCGCAGGAGCGGTGATGAGGCGAGCAGCACACGGGCGGGCGCACGCTCGGTTTCGTGGTGGGCCGGCTCTGCTCGTGGGCGTGGTGGCGCTGTTGTGCGTCTTCGGGCACGTGGAACGTGGGGGGCCGAACGCACCGCCGTCCATCGCGGAGCACGTGCACGTTCCCACCGTTGCTGAACCGTCGGACGGCGCAGCGGCGCCGTGTGGCAAGAAGGTCATTGCTGACCACAGTGCGCAGCGGGCCGAGAATCCTCCGCCGTCTTCTTCGTGCCCTGGTCCCGCATCCCCGCACACCGATCCCGCACCGTCCGTGTCACAGCACTCCGGTGTGCTGTCGGGGGCCAGGCTCCGCCGCCGACGACACTTCACTCCGTTCTACGGATTTGGACCGGCCTGTTGGCCGTGTCCCTGAATCCTCGAAGAACGGAGTTCTTCAGCATGTCCTCCTCCTCACGCTCATGGAGCCGGGCGGGTACGGCACTGCGTGGTTGGCGGTCCCGGCAGTGGGCTGTGGCAGGCGCAGGTGCCCTGGCCACGGCGATCCTGGTCGGCGTGCCCACCGACGTGGTGCCCAATCCGCTGTTCGGCCGGTCGGTCCCGGTGCAGTGGTGGAACTACCCGGCCCTTGCCGTCACGGCCGTCCTGGCCGGCATCGTCCTGAGCACCTACGTGCGCCGGCCCTTGTCCTCCCTGGAACCGAAAGCCGAAGACGGCACCCGTTTGGGAGCGATCGGCGGGGTGCTGTCCTTCTTCGCCGTCGGCTGCCCGGTCTGCAACAAACTCGTCCTTGTGCTCCTCGGAGCTTCCGGCGCCCTGAGCTACTGGGCTCCCCTGCAGCCGCTGCTGGCCTTCCTGTCGGCGGGGCTGCTGGCGGAGGCCGCGCTGCGCCGCCTGTCCTTGCAGACCGCGTGCCCGGTCGCAGCTTCTGCCTGACCTGCGGCCGGTTCTGCATCCTTTTCCTCCTCAACGTCTGAGGTGTCCCATGCCTGGATCCCCCTGTCCTCGTCCCGCCGCAGCCGCAGGCGGACCATCGCTGCTGCCGCGGTTCTCGCCGCCGCCGCGGTGACCGCGGCCTTCGTCAGAACGCCGCGATGCTCATCGTCGCCCGCGCCGTCCAGGGCATCGGGGCGGCGCTGACCGCCCCGAACGCGCTGGCTCTGATCACGACCACCTTCTCCGAGCGCAAGCTGCGCGATGCGGCGCTGTCCCTCTACGGAGCCATGTCCGCCCTGGGGATCGTCGTCGGACTGCTCCTCGGCGGCGTCCTGACCGACCTCCTCGGCTGGCGGTGGGTGTTCTTCATCAACATCCCGATCGGCCTGCTGGTTCTCCTCGGCAGCCGCACCCTGGTCGCCGCCGACCGCCACCACGGCCGGGTCGGCACGCTGGACGCAGTGCTCGGCACCGGCGGGATGGTGGCACTGGTGTATGCGATCACCCGGTTCGGCGAGGACGGCTTCACCGACCCGATCGCCCTGATCCTCCTCGGCGCGGCCGCCGTGCTGCTGGCCGTATTCGTTCTCACCCAGGCCCACAGCTCGAGCTCTCTGGTGCCGTTGAGCCTGTTTTGCGACCGCAACCGCTCCGGCGCCTACCTGGCCATGCTGCTGCTGGCCATCGGCCCGATGGGCACCTTCTACGTCATCACCCTCTACCTCCAGCAGGTCCAGCAGTACAGCCCCCTTCGCACCGGAGTGGCATGGCTGCCGTTCGCCGCCGGCCTCGTCCTCGGCGCCGGTACCGCCCCGAAACTCCTGCTGAAGACCGCTCCCCGCTCCGTCGCCGCGCTCGGCGCACTGCTGAGCGCGCTGGCCGCGTTCTGGTTCTCCGCGATCTCCGTCGACACGGGCTACTGGCTGCACCTGGCGCCGGCGATGTTCGTCCTCGCGCTCGGTTTCGGTCTCGGCGTCCTCGCGCTCACCCAGGCCGCGGTCTACCGCGTCGATGCGGACAAGGCCGGGATCGCCTCGGCCCTGCTCAACTCCGCCCAGCAGATCGGCGTCGCTCTGGGCCTGGCCGTACTCGCCGGGGTCGCCGCCGCCGTCACCGCGCAGCGGGAGAGGGCCGCGCTGGGCACCGGCGAGGCGCTGGTCGCCGGATACGGCACGGCCCTGACTGTCGCCGCAGGTGTTCTTTTCACCGCCGGCGTTCTCGCACTGGCCACCCTCAGCGCCCACCCGGCCACCGAACAGGACACGCCCGAGCCCGTGGAAAGGAACACCGGTGCGGGGAACTGACTGGGCACCGACCACGCGCCGGGCTCGTCCTGAATTCCGCTGGGGTTCGAAGGCGGCGGAGGCGTACGAGGCTGCGGACGAGTTCGAACAGGCCCTGGGACAGATCAGCGCGTCGCTCATACATAACGGGTGTGCAGCAGCTTGAACTGATGCGGCCAGGCGCACGCGCGCTCGCCCTCCAAGCGGACCCTGTGCATGCGCCCCCTGCGGGTGGCGCCTGGTCAGGAGCACGCAGCCGACCCGGCCGACGGAACTCGGGGCGGGCGGCAGCAGTGGAGCCGCCCGCCCCCACAGGGTGCCGGGAACAAGATCAGCACGCACCTTGGCACCCTGTCGACCGGGACCGTCGGGTACAAGACCCGCGACGTCGTTCCTGAACGATCAGTAGGGGGTCTTCGGCCGCACGCTTGACACGCGTGGAGGGAGGGGCCCGGCTTCGGACCCCTCCCTCCACGGGCGGCTCAGAGGCTGCGCAGCATGGCCAGGGTGTGGTCGAGGTCGGCGGTGCGGGGGCGGTTGTGGGGCAGCTTGGCGAGCATGGCGGCCATGCCGCAGGTGTTGGTGAGGGCGGAGAAGACCAGGCCGCCTGCGATGCCGGCGGAGAGGAGCTGGAAGGCGGGGTGGACGGTGAGACCGAGCAGCAGACCGAGCAGCACGATCGTTCCTGCGGTGAGCCTCACCTGCCGCTCCATGCCCCAGGTGGCACGCGAGGTGCCTTGGGGGCGGTGCAGTTCGTGGCCGTCGGCCGCCCAGGCGCCGGTGCCTCCCGACAGGGTGGCGGCGGTGACGCCGTTCTCCGCGAGGATCCTGCGGGCGTTCTCGGAGCGGGCGCCCGAGGCGCAGACGACCAGAAGGTCACCGTGGTCGGCGGCGTGCCGGAGGTCGGGCAGCGCGCGCTGGATCTGGTCGAGGGGGATGTTGAGCGCGCCGGGGAGGTGACCGCCGGCGTATTCGCCGGGGGTGCGCACGTCGACGACGGTCAGTTCGTGCAGGCGGGGGCGTGCCTCGCCGGTGGTGAGGGCGGTGGAGGTGGTCATGGCAGAGGTCATCCTTGTGTGTCGACGGTGCCCCCGGCGGGGGACCGTATGGTCGTGCGGAGTCGGAGGGAGGGCTTGAACCGGTGGGAGCCGGACTTGTGGGCTGCAGCAGCGCCCGGTCGGCATCGGGGCGGGCCGCCGGTGCCGTGCTGGCCGGAACGAAACGCGCAGACAGCGAACTGTGTGCTTCAGGCGATCACGTCGACGAGCATGAACGCCGCCACCGCCAGCAGGACACCCGCGAAGATCTTCTGAAGGGTGGTGCCGGAGATCTTCGCCGCGAGCCGCTTGCCGTCCCAGGCACCGAGGATCGCGGCCCCGGTGAAAGGCCCGATGATCTCCCAGTGGAGCCCGCCACCGGTGCTGGTGCGAGCGGCGAGCGCGGCGAGCGAGTTCACGGTGATGACGAGCAGGCTGGTGCCCACCGCCTGCCGCATCCGCAGACCCAGAACCCCTACCAGGGCGGGCACGGCCAGAAATCCTCCGCCGACCCCGAGGAACCCGGTCACGGCGCCCAGCCCGGCGCCGGCACCGGCCGCCTTGCCGGCCCGGATCCGGTGCGGCGGCTCGGCCGCGGACGGACGCAGCATGCGCAGGGCCGCCAGCGCGGCGATGACCGCGAACGCCGCCGTCAGCACCGCCTCGGGCAGGCGTCCGGCGACAGCCCCGGTGAAGAAGGCGGGGACCATGCCCGCCATGGCGAACAGCGCTCCTGTCTTCCAGGCCACGTTCCCGTCGCGGGTGTGGGCGTACAGGGCGGTGAGCGAGGTGGCGGTGACGATGACCAGGCTGGCGGTGGTGGCCGCCGCCGGGGTGAAGCCGAGCAGGTAGATCAGCGCCGGCACGGCAAGAACGCTACCGCCACCGCCGAGGGCTCCAAGGGCCAGACCGACGACGGCCCCGGCGATGAGGGCGAGGACGAGTACGGTCACGCTACCTTGCCGCTGTTCCCGCGTGCGTCGACGACCGGGTGCCCGGCGGCGGCCCACGCGTTCATGCCGCCCTCGACATCCACCGCCTGCGCCCCGCGTTCGGCGAGGAGCTTGGCCGCCTGCTGGGAGCGGTGACCGCTGCGGCAGATCACCACCAGCCGGCGCCCCTGCGCCTCGGCCGGCAGGGCGTTGCCGGCGATCAGTCCTGTCAGCGGTACGTGGACGGCGCCCGGGGCGTGCCCCGCAGTCCATTCGGGCTTCTCACGGACGTCCAGCAGAACAGCCTCGGGCTGATCGCCGCTGGTGCGGCTGTGTGCCTCGTCGACCGGGACGCGGTCCCCGGCTCGGCGAAAGAGGAACATCACAGGCTTCCTTCCTTACAGGCGCAACGGTGGCGATCAGCCGGAGGTCAGGGACAGCCCGGCATCCGTGGCGGCGTCGAAGCCGTCGTCGACGGCGACCACGTCGCGGCCGGCGGCGTCGAGCAGGGAGGCGGCGATCGCCGCGCGCATCCCGCCGGCGCAGTGCACCCACACCGTCCCGTCCGGCACCTCGCCGATGCGGCCGTGCAGCTCGTGGACGGGGATGTGGACCGAGCCGTCGATGTAGCCGCCTGCGCGCTCCGAGTCCCGGCGTACGTCCAGGACGACCACGTCCTCGCCGCGCCCGCGGACAGCGGCGAGGTCGGCGAAGCGGGCGCGGGGGAAGGAGACGAGCTGCTCGCCTTCGCGGACCCAGCCGGCCGGATCACCGGTGGCGGCGGCCGGACGGTCGATGCCCACCCGGGCCAGCTCCCGCTGCGCGTCGGCGATCTGCTGCGGAGTCTCGGCGAGCAGGGTGACGGGCTTGCCCCACGGGATCAGCCAGGCCAGGTAGGTGGCGAGCTTGCCCTCGCCCTCGAAGTTGAGCGACCCGGCCACGTGCCCCTCGGCGAAGGCCACCCGGCTGCGCAGGTCCACCACCCACTCGCCGGCGGCCAGCCGGGAGGCGATCTCTTCGGCGTTCGCGCGCTGGGGCGGGGTGAGGTCGACCGGGGCGGGACCGGCGGCGTTGGCCGGGCCCATATGCGTGTAGTACGCGGGTACGTCGTCCAGCCCCGCCAGCATTTTGGCGACGAAGGTGTCGACGTCCAGGGTCAGCGCGTCGTTGGTCCGGCGCTCCCGGCCGATCGTGGTCGCATCTCCCTCGGCCTGCGAGGAGGAGCAGAAGCTGCCGAAGCCGTGCGTGGGCAGCACCGGCACCTCGTCGTCCAGCTCATCGGCCAGCCGGTGCGCGGAGGCATGCTGGGCGCGCGCCAGCCGCTCGGTCAGCCGCGGCTCGACCAGGTCCGGACGGCCCACCGTGCCGATCAGCAACGACCCACCGGTGAACGCCGCCACACCGTGCCCGTCCTCCTCCAGGACGTAGGAGGTGTGGTGCGGGGTATGCCCGGGAGTGGCGATCGCGCGCAGCACCAGGCCCTCGTCCACCGTCACGGTGTCGCCGTCGGCGACCGGGATGCGGGCGAAGGACACGCGGGCCGCGGCCGGCACCAGGTAGGAGGCGCCGGTCACCCGGGCGAGCTCCGGGCCGCCGGTGACGTAGTCGTTGTGCACATGCGTTTCGGCCACGAAGGCGATGCGCACCCCGCGCCGGGCCGCGGCGGCGATGACCTGGTCGATGTCGCGCGGCGGGTCGATGACCACGGCAGTCCTCGGTCCACCGGCCAGGTAGCTGCGGTTGCCCAGGCCCTCGAGTTCCAGGGTGTCGACGAAGAACACGATCCAAGACTCCTCTCAGGAAGAGATGTACCCCCGGGGGTATCTGATGCTCACATTAACACCTATACCCGGGGGGGTATTCCACCGTGGTTGGGGGGACCTGGCTTCGGGAACCGTGAGGTGCCGTTGTGCCGGGGCCCGGGCCGGCCAGCGCGGCACCTGCGGAGGGCCTCCGGCCCAGGGCAGCACTGACCCGCGCTGCGCTGAGCGTGGCCTCGAAGGAGACCGGCCGTCGGCCGACTCCTGCTCGTCCTGGGCCGAGAGCATCCAGTTGCTGTCGGCGCGGAGCGGAGGGAAGAGGCGCAGCGAAGCGCAAGGGGTCGTTTCAGGGTGGCTTCCGGGGCGGCAGCTCGCGACCCGTCGCTCAGTGGACCTGCGCAGGGCAGCTGATTGCTGCCATGCGGGCGGCGGCCACGCACAGGCCGTACATGGCTCTTCTCCGTCCCGGAATCCGTCGACTGTTTGTGCGCAGGCCCGCCGGGGGTGAGGGCGCCACGGACTCGTCGTCGCGCGAAGCGCTCTCACCTTGCCCAGGGATGGTGTGCCGTCAGTGAGCGGCTCGGCCCTGCGCGGCCGAGGTGACAAGGTCGCTCTTGGGGAGGGGGTTCTCGTCGGCGACGGCTGCTGCCCAGGTGTCGGTGGTGGTGACCGCGGCCCAGTTCGAGTGCGGCAGCGTCATCAGGGTCTCGTGCACCTGCTGTGCGGAGGCGGTGCCGGCCTCGTTGGCGATGTGAATGGCGCCGGTCGCGTCGGAGAGGACCTCGACCGTGAAACCGAGGGGCTCGGCCGCGGCGGAGGTGGACAGGAGACAGTTGTTCGTCATGCAGCCGACCAGGGTCAGCGTGTCGATCGCCCTGGTCGACCTCCATCTGGCGGCCGAGGAGGGGCCCGGACGGGTCCGCCTGGCCGACATCCCGCCTGCCGTCCAGGACGTCCTCCGCTTCAGCGGCCTCGACACCTTCTTCAACTGCTGCTCCACCGTGGAGCACGCGCTGACCGTATGAGCCCGTCCGGTCACCTCGACAAAGTTCACCGTGGTGCGCCTCAGCAACGACCAGATCGCCGAGAGCGCCACCGGCGTCGGTGCCACGCCACCCACCTGGCCCCGTGAGGAACTCGTCGTCGACGTGCTGCACAGGGCCGTCTACGCCTTCACCATCGGAGCCAACGCCCTCGCCGCATGGGGCGACCCCGGACCCGGCCAACGCCACGCAGCCTCCGCCCCGGCCGACCGTCTGGTGTCAGCCCCCTGCCGCACAGCGCGGCTCACGGCCGGTGATCCGAAAGCGGCTTCGGTGACGGACTCACGACAGCAGTTGTTCACGACTGAGGAGGCCTCCGAAGTGCCTCCCAAAGCGCTGTGGAAGCGCTGCTGTCCGACGCGTCGAGAGCGACGCGGCGAAGGCGCGAACGCTCCCGGTGGGCAGTGGCAGCCCACCGGCCACGGAAGCGGTGAGGGCGGCAGGGCTACAGGGAGGTGCTCCACGGGTGCCCTCGCCTGGTCGACGCGGGAGCGTCTCAGGAGAGGGAGAGGAAGAGCTTCTCCATCTTCTGGGTGTCGAGGCTCTTGGCTCCGCCCTCCTGGGTCAGGCACTGCTTGAGTCCGCTGGCGACGATGGCGAAGCCGGCCCGGTCCAGTGCGCGGTTGACCGCGGCGAGCTGGGTGATGACGTCCTCGCAGTCGCGTCCTTCTTCCAGCATGCGCACGACGCCGGCGAGCTGGCCCTGGGCGCGCTTGAGCCGGTTGGCGGCCGACCGCACCTGGTCGGCGGGGAGCTGGACCATGGGGTGTTCCTCTCGAAGGGCCGGCCGGGGACCGGCTATGGTCACTGGCCGGGGCTCTGGGGGGTGAGGGAGGCGCGTACCTCGTCCATGTCGAGCTCGCGAACGGCGGTGATCAGCTGGTCCAGGGCCTGCGGCGGCAGGGCGCCGGGCTGGGAGAAGACCAGGATGCCTTTGCGGAAGGCCATCAGGGTGGGGATCGAGGTGATGTCCGCGGCGGCGGCGAGGGCCTGCTCGGCCTCGGTGTCGACCTTGCCGAAGACGATGTCGGAGTGGGCCTCGGAGGCCTTCTCGTAGACGGGAGCGAACACCCGGCACGGTCCGCACCAGGCGGCCCAGAAGTCGACGAGGACGATGTCGTTGCCGGTGACGGTGTTCTCGAAATCCGCAGCGGTGAGGGCGATGGTGCTCACGGGCGACTCCTTCCGTTTCGCCGGAGCGGGGGCGATTTATACCCCCTGGGGTAAGGAACACGGTGAGGGAGCGGCGCATTCCCTGGACGGCACGGCATGCCGCTGCCCCGGCGCGCCGAGAGGACGGCATGTCGGGGCAGGGCTGGGCAGGGTCGGGAAGTGTCAGGTCCGGTGCACGGCGCATCGCATGGGAGTTCCCGGCCCGGTTGTTCAGGCCCTTGTGACAGCGGTGCTCCACCGACGGCATCGCCTCGCGGTGGGCGGCGCCGCAGGACGGCCCAGACCTGCCTCAGCGAGCCCCCCGCACCTCAACGCCCCCTGGTTCGGCTCCGCTCCGTTCGAGGTCATGCCGGGCAGGGCGCTTCCCCACCTCACCGTGCACGAGATCACCGACCGCTGGCGGCCCGCGTTCCCCCTCCTCCTGCAGGTCTACGGTCGTCCCCGGGCAGCGCGGCACGCCGCCGTGGCGGTCGAGCGGTCGTTCCCCGCCGCCGGGACCGCCGTCCCCTTCCTCACCGCAGGACTGACCGCGCCCTCGGGCGAGGGCAAAGAGGGCTGAACCGCACCGGGGTCACAGGCCCGCGGTGTTACTGCGCGGGAACACGATCTCCACACGGGTCCCCCGGCCGGGCGTGCTGTCGAGGTGGATCCGGGCGTGGTGGAGTTCCGCGACCGCGGCGACGATGGACATGCCCAGGCCGCTGCCGCCGTGGGCGCGGCTGCGCCCCTTGTCGGCCCGGTAGAAGCGGTCGAAGACGTGGGGGAGGGCGTGTTCGGGGATGCCCGGCCCGTCGTCCCGGACCACGAGCACCGGGTGACCGTCGGCTATGCGCAGCCGGACGGCGTACGACGCCTCGGGGGGACAGTGCATGCGGATGTTGCCCAACAGGTTGGCCAGCAATCCGCGCAGTTGCGCCTCGTCGCCGAGCACCGTCACCCCGGACCGGACGTCGACCGTGTGCGGCCGGAGGGGCTCGACCGCCGCGGCGTCGCGGCAGGAGTCGGTGACGACGCGGCTGAGGTCGACCGGCTCCGGTTCCGCATCGGCGTACTCGTCGAAGCGGGCCAGCATGAGCAGCGACTCCACCAGTCCGCCCATTCGGTGCACCTCCGACAGCATCCGTTCCATCGCCTCGTCGACCGCGGCCCTGTCGGGTAGTGCCCCGTGCCGGTGGAGCTCGGCGTACCCGCGCAGGGACTGCAACGGTGTGCGCAGTTCGTGCGAGGCGTCGGCCACGAACTGACGCATGCGCTCCTCGGACGCCTTGCGGGCGTCGAGGGCTTCCTGCACCTCGTCCAGCATCCTGTCCAGGGCGTGGGCGAGGCGGCCGACTTCCGTGGTCGGTGCCGTGACGGCCGCGCCGACGCGCTGGCTCAGCTCTCCCGCGGTGATCGCGTCCGCCACGTGGGCGGCGTCCTTGAGCGGGCCCAGCTCACGTCGTACCACGAGGGTGCTGACCGTGGCGATCGTGAAGAGACCGGCCAGTTCGGTGGTCACGATCACCACGGGATCCTGGGTGAGGGCCCAAGCGGCCGCCGTGGCCGCCATGGCCAGCGCGCACAGGACGGTCACCAGGACGCTGACCCTCGTACGCAGCGGCCAGTGCCGGGGACGTTTCCACGTACCGCTCCCCGGGGACGCGAGACCTACCGAGCCCCTCACCACGCGCCTGGGACCCGGCGGCCGCGAGCGGCGGCCGTTCAACGGGATTCCCTGATGCTGTAGCCGATCCCGCGCTGAGTGTGGATCAGCGGAGGTCCGAGACGGTCGATCTTCCGGCGCAGGTAACTGATGTAGGTGGCGACGACGGTGTCGTCTCCGTTGAAGTCGTAGGACCACACGTGGGCCAGGAGCTGGGCGCGGGACACCACTCGGCCGCGGTGCAGCATGAGGTAGCGCAGGAGGCGGAACTCGGTCGGGGACAGCTCCACGGGCGTGCCGCCCCGGTGGACGGAGTAGGCCATGGGATCGAGTTCCAGGTCGGCCACGCGCAGTACCGGATCGGCGAGCGGCCGGGGCCTCGTGCGGCGCAGCACGGCCTGGACCCGGGCGGCGACCTCGTCCAGTCCGAACGGCTTGGTGATGTAGTCGTCGCCTCCGGCGGTGAGTCCCCTGACCAGGTCCTTTCTGGTGTCGCGTGCGGTGAGGAAGACCACGGCGTGCGGCAGCCCGTCCTGGCGCAACCGGCGCATGACCTCGAATCCGTCCCCGTCCGGGAGCATCACGTCCAGCAGGACGAGCTCCGGGAGGAAGTCCCGCGCCGCGGCGACCGCCTCGTGGACCGTCGCCGCGGTGCGGACCTCGTAACCGAGGAACCGCAGGAACCTGCTGACGGTGTCCAGGATCGCCGGTTCGTCGTCGACCACCAGGAGGCGGCCCTGCGCTGCCGGACCGGTCCCCGTGTCCGGGGAGGCCTCTGAGGCGCCTGTCATCGGAGTCCTCGCCCTCTTTCTCTTCTGTTCCCGTCTTCGATCATGACCGAACGACGGGTGGGGTTCCATGGGAGTTCCATGTGAACAAGGCCCGCCGGAGGCATCGAACGACGGGTCCGCCCCGATGGCCGGTCTAGCGTGGATCGCGCCTCTCATCAGGCACGACGTCCGGTTCGCACGGAGCAGGCCGACCGGACGCCCTCGTCCTTCACGTTCGTCCCCCGGGGAGCTTCCGCGTGTCCACATTCCTCTACCGGCTCGGCCGGTTCTGCTACCGGCGAAGGGGCGCCGTCATCGGTGCCTGGCTCGGTGTCCTGGTGCTCGTGGGGGTGTCGGCGTTCGCCCTGATGAAGCCGTTCGCCTCGGCCACCACCATTCCGGGCACCGAGGCGCAGCGCACCCTGGACGTGATGGAGACGGAGTTCCCCTCCGCTCACGAGGGGCACGTGACCGGCACGATGGTCCTCCGGGCGCCGGAGGGCCGGAAGATCACTTCCGGCCAGGCGGCGCAGGACGTCGCCAGGGCCGTCCAGGAGGCCGGCCGCACCCCTGGCGTGGCGTCGGCCACCGCCCCCGCGGCCGAGGCCGGCAGCGTCTCCGCCGACGGCCGGACGGGCATCGCCGAGATCGTCTTCGTCGCCGAGAAGGCCGACGGCATTCCCGCCGAGACGAAGCAGAGCCTCGAGAAGGCCGCCACCGAGGCCCGCTCGGCGGGACTTGCCGTCGAACTCGGGGGAGCGGCCTTCGACACCCTGCCCCCCATCATGGGCCCGGCCGAGGCCATCGGTGTCCTGATCGCCCTGGCCGTCCTGGTCCTCGTGTTCCGCACCCTGCGCGGCGCCGTCATCCCGGTGGCCACGGCCCTGGTCGGTGTGGGCATCGGTGTGCTGTCCCTGCTGGCCCTGACCAGCGTGATCACGATGGACAGCACGTCGATCATCCTTGCCGTGATGCTCGGCCTGGCCGTCGGCATCGACTACGCCCTGTTCATCGTCTCCCGCCACCAGACGCAGGTACGTCAGGGCATGGACCCGGAGGAGTCCGCCGGTCTCGCCACCGGAACCGCCGGTGGTGCCGTCGTCTTCGCCGGTGCCACGGTCGTCGTCGCCCTCGCCGCCCTGGCGATCGTCGACATCCCCTTCCTGACCGTCATGGGCCTCGGTGCCGCCGCCACCGTGGTCGTGTCGGTCCTGATCGCCGTCACGCTCCTGCCCGCGGTGCTCGGGCTGATGGGCGGCCGCATCGCCACGAGCACGGTGCCCGTGCTGGTCCGGCGGCCCCGGCGCGGTGACCGACGCACGGACGGCAGCCGCACCCCGGGGGAGCGGTGGGCGGCCGGAGCGGCTCGCCACCCTCGGCTGGTGCTGGTCGCCTGTGTGCTGGGTCTGGGTGTCCTGGCCGCTCCCGCTGCCGATCTGCGCCTGGGACTGAGCGGGACGAACGACCCCCACAGCTCCGCCGCGCGGGCTCAGAGGATGATCAATGAAGGATTCGGGCCCGGCTACAGCGGCGGCCTCGTCGTTCTCACCCAGGGTGAGAACAAGACCATCGTGACGTCCGCGGCACGGGAACTGGCGGACCGGATCGAAGGACTGCCGGACGTGGCGGCGGTCTCCCCGGTGGTACCGGCGGCTTCCGGGAAGGCCGCGCTGGTGAACGTCACACCGTCCGGCAGCCCCGGGTCCGAGGAGACCACACAGCTGCTCGAGGAGATCCGCGAGGTCCGCAGCGGCGTCGAGACGAGCACCGGCACGGAGGTGAACGTCACCGGTACGACCGCGGTGAACATCGACGTCGCCGACAAGCTCTCCGCGGCGCTCCCCGTGTACTGCCTGGTGGTGATGGGCCTCGCCCTGATCCTGCTGACCCTGGTCTTCCGGGCCGTCGCGGTGCCGCTGAAGGCCGCGCTGGGCTTCCTCTTCTCCCTGGGTGCCTCCCTGGGCGTGCTGGTGGCGGTCTTCCAGTGGGGCTGGCTCGGCGACCTGCTGGGCATCGCGGAGACCGGGCCCGTCCTGAGCTTCCTGCCGATGCTGCTGGTCGGCATCCTGTTCGGCCTCGCCATGGACTACGAGGTCTTCCTCGTCTCCCGCATGCGCGAGGAGTACGCGCACGGAACGCCACCCACCGAGGCGATGATCCGCGGCTTCGGCCACAGCGTCAAGGTCGTCACCGCCGCAGCCGTGATCATGATCGCTGTCTTCGGCGGGTTCGTCCTCGCCGAGATGCAGGTCATCAAGGGCATGGGACTCGCCCTCGCGGTCGGCGTGCTCATGGACGCCTTCGTCGTCCGGATGACCCTCGTCCCCGCTGTGATGGCGGTGCTCGGGCACAGGGCGTGGTGGCTGCCGCGCTTCCTCGGCCGCGTCCTGCCCGACGTGGACATCGAGGGCGAGCGGCTCATGAAGCAGAGGGCCGCGCAGCCCGAACCGAAGGCCGGGGAGGCCGAGCCGGTCGGCGCGGTGAGTGGCGGAACCCGCCGGATCTAGGAGAACCCGGTTCTCCGCTTCGGACGAACGTCCCGGTGCTCCGTCGCGCATGCGGCGCGAGTACCGGGACGCTCGTCCGGCGCTGCCCACTCACCGGAACCGCACATGGCCTTCGAGGGCACTGTCACGTTGTTGGGCGGGCGGTCTCTGACGATGCGCACGGCCTGGTGGGGCCCGTTCCGGGCTGCGCTCAGGCCGCGGTGGCGAGGCCGGCGACGCCGGTGATCTGCTCCCAGCTTGCGAAGCGGACGGTCATCTCGGCTCGGTGGGCAGCAGCGGTCATCGGATGACGGCGGGGCCGGAAGCGGGGTGAGATGCCGCTGAACGCGGAGAGGAACCGCTGTGCTCCGCCCACCGAGCGGAAGCCTTTCATCGCCCGCTCGCGTTGCCCGGTGGGCTGGTGGCTGTTCTCCGCCCGGTTGTCCGGGTACTTCGACTGCCGGTGCTCGACGCAGGGCATGACCCCTCGGTGGGCGGCGCCGTAGGAGCGGAGCTTTTCGGTGACGATCACCCGCGGCACCGCGCCGGTCTTCTTCAGAAGTCCGCGGAAGAAGCGCCTGGCCGCGGCCTTGTCCCGGCGTTTCCGCACCAGGATGTCCAGGACGCTGCCGTCCTGGTCGGTCGCCCGCCACAGGTAGAAGGACCCTTTGCGAGCCGGGCCCGCTGCGCGGGCTCGGCTCTGATGCTCGTCACGAAGCCGATCCGGGCGCCCGGGTTCGGGTGAGCGGGTGTTGCGACCGGCCGTCCCGCGTCACCGGACGCGTGGGACGGTCGCCGATGTGGGTGAACCGGCGGCTCTCATCGCTGCGAGCCGGGAGCTGTGAGCGCGGCTACGCACCAGGTGTGCATGCTGCCCTCGGTCGGCCGAGCAGTACCAGTCACAGTGGCGACAAGCCGCCAGTAGTGGCCGAAGAGGGGAACGGTCCAGCGCAGGGCGTCAGCCAGGAAGTCCCGGAAACCAGGGCCGTCCGTCTCACCCCGGCCGCGTGCGCACGCGCCTGCGAATGCGTCCAGCGCTGCGCCTGGCTGGGGGGCTTGTCCTTCTGCCACGGCGTCATGGGCCAATGCGCAGGCGTCGATCAACTCCGCATACAGTGACGCCTTGTCCCGTGCGTGGGAAGCGGCGTAGTACTTCGGGAAGCCCGGGTGCGCGGCGAGTGCGTGCATCTCCGCGTACGCGAGCGCCGTTTCGGGTGTCGGCTCGCGCGGCGGATCGGGAACCGCCTGTGCAATGACCGCAGCGGCCAGGCTGCCAGGAAGCGATCGGGGAAGCATGCCCTCCCAGCTGCGTAACAGGTCGCTGTGGGCGTGCGGCAATCTCTGTACTCGCGCCAGCACTTCCAGGCGGCGCAACCGCTCCGTGTCGGAGCAGTCGTCCAGCGCTTGCAAGGTGGCCTGCTGCCAGCGCAGCCGATCCAGTCTCGACTGCACCTGCTCCAGTTCGCCCGTCACCAACTCAGCCAGCTGTGACTCCCCGTTCACCACCCGCCTGATGGTGGCGACCGGCAGGTCAAGTGCCCGTAGCCGCCGAATCAGTTGCAGTCGCTCCAGGGCGTCCGCCCCGTACCGGCGATGGCCGCCCGCACTGCGGCCGCCCTCCGGGAGGAGCCCGCTGTCCGAGTAATAACGGACCGTCTTCACCGGTAGATCCGCCGACGAAGCCAGTTCCCCGATGCTCCATGTGTTCTGCGTCACAACCGCTTGAACCTCCAGCGCACAGGAGGTTCTAACGTACAACCCGTCGGCCGGATGGGCGGAGATGCGAATTGGCCTTCCGGTGGAACGCAAGGCAGAGGCAGTAAACAAAAGGAGGATTGCGGTGAAGAACACCTGGAGTTGGATCGGCGTTTCAGTGGCCGCTCTCGGACTGGCGGCCGCCACGTCCACGCAGGCCAACGCCGACGCGCCCGCGACGTCTGCCGCCCCCGGCATCCTGGCCACCCACAGCATGGAAACGGATGACGGCAACCCCGGCGGACGTCTCGAATTCCGCACCCTCGGGGACATCGTCACGGTAAATGACCAGCAGGCGAACGACGGTCACGCGGCCATCGGATACGTGTACGAGTACGTCAACTCGACCACGCGCGGGGAACTGCTCTACTCCCTGCGCGACAACGGCTCCGACGGTGTACCGGCTGTCGCGCGGGCGTCGGACGGTGGCAGCCACAACCTCAGGGAGGGCAGGTCGTACTGGTTCCGGATCTGCCTGGTCGGCCCCGAGGACGGTCTCTCCGGCTGTGACTGGGCAGCATGGTCCAACCAGGAAGAGGCGTAGGAACAGCGTTCCCCTTTCGCCGATGTCCACCGGCGAAAGGGGAATCGCGCACTAGCCTCGATCTTTCGTGACGGTCCGTCGGTTCTTTCGGCGGGCCGCTTCGGCTGTTCGGGCTGGTGACAGCAGGGCTGATGGCCCGGCTGTCGCGTCGGGTGGGCGCCGGGTTCCACGGCTCCGGTCGGGGTAATGCTGCTCGCAGGGACGGGCACGTGCTGCTCAGCCGGGGTTCGGGAGAGCTTCGAGCCGTGCCAGGGCGTCGGTGATCACGCCGGTCCGGAGCCAGTGGCGGGCGAACCTCGGATGCCGGCGGCGGGCGGTCGTGACGATCTGGGCGGCGGAGAGAAGGCGGAACCGGAGACGGCGGGGCTCCCACGTGCGGATTTCGCCGGTCAGAGCGAGCTGGACGATCTCCAGCCAGATCCGGTTCTGCGCGGTGTCGTGCAGGGGCAGGTTGCGCAGGCGGTGGTCCGCGCGGCCCGGATGCGGTCCTCGGCCCGCGCCCGCTAGTCTTCTGAGTCAGGAATTCTGTTCAGATAGCTGGCGAGGCGTTCAGGGATCTCGTCCGCGGTCTTGGTCCACAGGTAGGGCTTGGGGCCGGTGTTCCATGTGGCGATCCAGGCGCGGAGGTCCTTCTCCAGGGCCTGGACGCTTTTGCGGACGCCGCGCCGTATCTGTTTGTTGGCCGGCTCGGCGAACCACCGCTCGACCAGGTTCAGCCAGGACGATCCGGTGGGCGTGAAGTGCGGGTGGAAGCGGGGACGGGCGACCAGCCAGGTCTTGGTCGCCGGAGTCTTGTGGGTGGCGTGGTCGTCCCGCACCAGGTGCACGTCCAGGCCCTGCGGGACCTCCCGGTCGAGTTTGATCAGGAACTTCTTGAACTCCTCGGCCCGGTGCCGGCGATGCAGGGAGCCGATCACCTTCCCGGTGGCGACCTCAAGTGCGGCGAACGGGGTGGTGGTGCCGGCGCGCACGTAGTCGTGGGTGATCCGCTGCGGGACCCCGGGCATCGTCGGCAGCACCGGCTGGGAGCGGTCCAGCGCCCGGAGCTGGCTCTTCTCGTCCACGCAGAACACCAGGGCCCGCTCGGGCGGATCTGCTGGACGGTCTTCTCCCGCTCGTCGTCGTAGAGCCGCTGGACGAGCACGGCCTGGTCCGCGGTGAGCTCGGCCTGCGCCCGCCGTCTGTTCCGGCGGCGGATCCAACGCGTTCGGCGCGGGATCCCATCTTCACGCTCACGTCACTCCGCCCCGGTGGGCGGAACCCACGCCGAACCCTACGGTTCGCACGGGGTCGCCCAGCTGATCAGAGAGGCTGGCGAGGTGCCGCGAGTACGTCCCTGAGTACCTTCTCGAGCGTGACGCGGGCCAGTTCGTGTCTCAGGGTCTCCTCGATGTCCTGGTAGATGCCCCGCATTGCCGGCTGGATGCCGTGACCCACCACGCATCCCCGGTCCGGGGTGGTGCGGTGCATCGCGAACAGTGGGCCGGGTTCCACTGCCTCGTACACGTCGAGCAGGGTGATCGAACCCAGCTCGCGCGCCAGCGACCAGCCCGCGCCCGCGCCCCGCCGGGACTCCACGAGCCCGGCCCTGCGCAGCTCGCCGAGCAGCCGCCTGATCACCACGGGGTTGGTGTTCGCGCTGGCTGCGATCTGCTCGGAGGTGGCGACCTCGTGGCCCTGGCGCTGGTAGAGACCGATCCAGGCCAGCGCATGGGCGGCAATGGTCAGCCTGCTGTTGGCGCTCATGATCCCTCCTCCGGTCGCAACGCTCCATGTTACGACAGTAGAGTCGTAACAGTGAAAGTTGCGACAATCCGCCGTAACGATTATTGTTACGACAGCCGGGAAGAGTCGATCAAAGGCAAGCGCGGATCGTGAGCGTGTTGCGAACTCGAAGGAGAACAGGAATGGAAAGTAACGAAAAGACCATCCGCGAGGCCTACCGGCTCGCGGAAGGGAACGTTCTCGACGGTGACGGTTTCCTGGCCTTGTTCACCGAGGACGGGTCGTTCAACGACATGTCGACCTCGCAGAGTTTCCGCGGAGAGCAGATTCCTCAGGTGATCGCGGGCCTCGCCCGCTCGTTCCCCGATGTACACCGTGAGCTGCTCGAGGTACATGTGTTCGGTGATGTCGTCGCCGTCGAGTTGCGAATCCAGGGCACGCATCTCGGAGGTTTTCCGACTCCGGTCGGCGAGATCCCACCGACCGGGAACCGGATCGACGTGCCGGCGGCGGACCTCTGGTACCTCCGTGACGGAAAGATCGAAAGGTTCAATTGTTACAACTCGATGAGCGTGTGGCTTGATCAAATCGGGGTCCACCCCGACTTCAAGTCCGCAGTCGAAGCCGCCGAGACAGCAGCCACGACGGCGTAACTCTGCCGGTCAGCGCCGAGTATGCGACAAGACACTCCCTTCTTCGGGCCGCATACCCGGCGCTGCTTCTTGAACAAAGTTGTTGTTCGCACCCAACCGCCGACACGACCCGGCAGGCCGACTCATCGAGTATCAGCAGCCCTGGCCGGCTGGCAGGGTCTTTGAGAAGTGCCGAGGTGGGCGGTTCGCCTGTTGAGTGCCGGTTGTGGTGGCGTGTCGACTTCTGTCGACGTCCGCCCCGGACGCAGAACAGGCATGGCCGCTGGTGATCATATGGGTGTCCAGTCCGTATGAGCACCGAGCGAGTCCATGCCTGCGCACCCATCTTCCCGCATGCCCTCATGCCTTCGGCAGTTGGGGACGCCTCCGGCCCAGCCCCGCTGGAGGCAGCTGTTGACCTGCGGAAGCATCTGGCCACGGTGCCTGATCCACGGGCCCGTCGCGGCATCCGGTATCCGTGGACGGCCCTGCTCACCGCTGCCGTGGCGCGTATCCGGATGCCTACGCCCGGTCCCTGCGGGAGGAGCTCCAGGACCGGGGTGTGCCGGAGGGTACGCCCCAGGCACCGGAGAGTGATCTCGTCCGATGGGCGTGGGAGCAGGAACCGGCGGGTGAGGAACTGCCGGCATCGGTGCGCGCACTGCTCGACTGCCCCGACGACGCCTTCGTCCAGGTCCCGGGTGTGACGGGGGCGTGAGGTGGTGATGCTGATTCGTTTGCCCGAAATGCGGTGAGGGCCAGGCCTACAATCGGCCGGGAAGTCGAGTCAGGTCGAGGGGGCTGCGCGAAGTGTCGCTGAGGGATGAGTCCGAAGAGATCGTCGTCTGTGTGGCGGAGGACCGGGCCGTCGTGATCGACGCCCCCTCCGAGGCGCGACGTTCACGTTGGGGACGCCGGATTGCTGACCTCACCTCCAGCGAATGGGCGGCGCTCCTACGGACACTGGAACCTGCGACCCGGTCCTTCATCGAGTCTCGGCGTCTGACCGGCTGTCTGGTCGAACTCGACCAGACCTCCCGCGAGATGATGAACACCGCCAAGGTGATCACCGAGGAAGGAGGATGGATCCAGAGCGCTCTGCGTGGCGACCGAGGCCGAGTGACACGTCTGATGCGTATCCGTCCCGCCACGGGTGTCGCCGCCATGTCCGGTGCGGCAGCCGTCCTGGGTGCCATCGCGGCCCAGGCACAGACCGCCGAGATGGCCCGGGACATCAAGGCCATCCGGCAGCGGATGGACGAGCTCTACAAGCACCTGCAGTCCGACCAGGTCGGCGAGGTCGAGAACGCCGTCGAGCAGGTCGGGAATCTGGTCGAGCTGCTCCGTGCTCACTGCGAGCACGGCGTCGAGGCGAGCGACTTCTCGGTCATCAGGAACGCCCTGGGCGGTGCGAGGCACAAGTGCCTTCGCCATCTCCAGGATGCGGTCAAGAAGCTGGAGGACGCCGAGTACAGGTCCCCGCGTCAGGCGGAGAAGAACCTGAGCAAGGAGGCTGTGGAGGAGGCGATGCTGTACCTCGACCTGCTGGCGAAGTGCTACGCAGCAACCGTCCAGTTTGGGCTTGCCGAGCTCGCCTTCGCGTACCACCAGGACAAGCATGACGTCGCCAGGACCCTGGCCGAACGCATCACCCGGTCCACAGACGAACTCCGTGCTGAGATCGAAGACGCCCACAGCCGGCTTGACCGGCTTGACGGCAGCGTCCATGTCCAGCGCCGGCCCGCGTCAAGGAATTCGAAACTGCCGTCTGCAGTGGTGGACGCAGTGACCACGTCAACCATGTCCAATGCCGCGAAAAAACTGGCAGCAAAGTCTGTGACCCTGGGTTCACTTCGCGGAACCGCGATCTCGCTGCCCGCGACTTCCGTCGTCGTCGGCGGCAGCGCACTGGCCCTCATCGCCGGGAGCGTCAACGCCAAGGTCCAGTCCCGTGCGAAGAAGACGCTGGATGAACGCCTGGGGCAGCTCACGGAAGTCATCGACAGAAGCTCCCACACCCTCGAGCAGGCGGCATCGAGTCTTGAAGCGCTCAAAACCCTGACCGAAGGGCCGCCCGGAATCGGGAAGCGAGTGCACTGACCTTGAGCCTTCCCCAACCTGACGGCTGTAGTCAGGTGTTGAAGGTTGTCAGCTGTGCTGAACAACGAGGTTCCTGGTAGACGGATTCTTGAACGAGATCATCCGTGCCCGCCAGGAGCTCCGCATGCTCGTCCACTCTTCGTCGATCGATCTGTCCGGCCGCACCCTACGCTTCCTGACCACACGACTGCCTGCCCGGCAGCAAGAGATCAGGACCCGGTGGCGACAGCTGTCTGCCGGTCGTCAGACCCCTACTTGTCCTCGCTCATCTGCGGTGCGAAGACACCTGCTCCACGACCAACATGCCGCCTGACCTCCGTGAACGGGGTTTTCGGCAGGCACACGGACATGGCCGGGCAGGCCGGCGTCCGCCGTGTGCCGCGTGAGCGGCTCGGCCGCCGGCCGACGTTGTGCGCGTGCGACCACGCCGGGCCCTGACCACACGGGTCCAAACCGCATGCGGGGCCCTGGCGGCAATCCACGGCCCCCGGCCGACCGTGCCGGGTGTGTCACGTCCGCGGGCACGTACAGTCCCGGGCGTCAGGGGCCGCCGCACGCGGCTCCGGTGCTCTTCGCGGGGCGGCCCGGACATCGGCCGGCCGGAGCCCTTCGAACGCGGGCGGACCGATGCCCGAGAGCACCAGGGTCACATCGGCGAGCCGCCGCCGTTCGTCCAAGCAATCCGGGCAGCGGCCCAGGTGTTCGGCGCTCTCGGCGTCCAGCCCGCCGTGCCGGCCTCCGGTCAGGGCTTGGACGGCCAACTCTTCCTTGGTCTGCTCGCAGTTCACCACGTCTCCCTCGGCTCCTCGGGCCGGCTCCGGCTGTCACGACTAAAACGTCCCCGCTTCTTGACCGGTTCACCAACCCTGCGGAAGGCACGAGCCGGTCGGGGTGCGGCGTGGGCGGCGGGGGTCCGGACCGGTCTTCGGCGGTCCGTGTTCCGGTCGTGCGGGGGTTACTCGCCGAGTACGCCCCGTTCCTCCAGTGCCTTGCGCAGTGCCCGCATGGCGTAGAAGGCGCGGCTCTTGACGGTGCCGGGTGGAATGCCGAGGTGCTCGGCGGCCTGGGCCACGCTGCATTCCAGGTAGTACATGAGCTGGATGACGGTCCGTTGCTGCTCGTTCAGTTCCCGGAGTGCTTCGAGCACCACGTGGGAGGTGAGGGTGGAGTCCGTGCCGTCCCAGACGGCGTCCAGTTCCTCGGCGAGCATCAGTTCCAGGGGGCGGATCTGGCGGGCCCGGTGGTGGTCGATGACCAGGTTCTTGACCACGGTGAACAACCACGGCCGGATGTGTTCGCTACGAGTGCCCAGAAACTGGGCGTGCTTCCAGGCGCGGGCCGCCGTCTCCTGGAGGATGTCCTCGGCCTTGTGCCAGTCACCGTCCAACAGTCGTGCGGCGTACCGGAGGAGCAGGGATCCGTACTGGTCGTAGAGGTGTTTGATGAAGGCGTCGCAGTCGGCGTCCGACGCGGCGTGCCGGGCATGCACCCGGGCTGGAGCGGGGGTGGCGATCCCCGCCTCCAAGGTCCCGTTCATAGGTGGCGCTCGATCCTGTTCAGGTGTTCCGTGGCGTGTCCCCCGCACGGGCGGGAGCGTGGGGCCAACACTGTTCGGATTGCCTTGGCCAAACCTTGTCGTCTCCTTGTCGCGCCGGGCCGGTGCTTCTTGTCGCGTCGTCGTGGTGCTCGTGGTGCCGTCGTGCCCGGTGCTTCGAGCCGCCTCCCGGGCAGATCCGGAAAGGGGTCGGCCAGTCACGTCGCACGGGCGTGCGGTTGGCGCCTCCGCCAGACAGGGGTGTCAGGTATCCACTGACCGGCGAGGGAGGGAGTGTGGGCTCCCGGTGGTGGAGGCTCCGACACGACCGGGCGGGGCGAATTGTCGCTGCGAGGGCCGGTTGTGGGCTGTAACGCGTCGGGAGGGTGAACGGTTCACCGCGGGCCCGTGCCCGCGGATGCGGGGGAACTCCTGTGAGGGGTGAACCGGTCACCGTCCGGCGTCGTTCTCGGTGGTGGGTGCTCCGCTTCGTACACGGGGTGCTTCGTTGCGGTCGGCCCGACTCCCCCCGGATGGGCCGGACGCATGGCCCGTGCCTCCACCCACCCCGCGGCGGCACGGGATTTTCGCATGCCCGGAAATTGGTGAGGCAAGCCTTCGGGAAAGCTGGTGCGTTGACCGTACGAAAAAATTTACGCCTGACGGTGAGTATTTGGATTATGACGGGCCGTCACCTCGGGGATCCTTTCTCTGAAGGAAATCCACCGGTGCGTTCGGTGATTGCTTAGGTGAGCAATTCAAAAGAATTTGTCGCGCACGTTCGAACGGGACCCCGCGGCTTCGGTCTCGGGCCGGAGCCGCACCGTCCCGAGCTCCGCCGGGCGGCGCACCCCGTGCCCACTGGCCGGCGCGGCGTCGCCGCCCCGGTGCGCCGGGCTGCAGTACCCGCGCCGCCTTCCGTCTCCACCACGCCGGTCCGGAGGTGCTCGCCGACGGCGTCCGTACCGGCGTCGTCCGCAACCCGCGGACGCTCTGTATGTCCGGCGCGGCGCCCCGGCCGCGACCGGATCTCACCGGCCCCGGCACACCGCTGGTCGCGGAACGTGATCCGGACAGCGCGGGTGAACCGGACCTGGCTTCCGGACGTAGGACACGACGAAGGCACCGTCACCGCGGCCGGCCCGGATCGGTCCTCTGTCCGCCAGGCGTCAACCGCGATACATGGCAGGCCTCTTACCCGCTCACGAAACGACATGACGGCCGAAGATGTTATTTGTGTGCAATTAAGTTGCGTGCATTTCCTTCTCGGTGGCGCCCCACCCGCCCCGTCAGTCCCCCACCAGGACCAACATCTAAGAAAAAAGGACGTTCACGATGCGCATCGCCCGCCCGCCCCGCCCGAGCCGCCGGCTCACCCTGCTCGGTGTCACCGCGGCCGCAGGCCTGTCCGTCACGGCCCTCACCCTTCCCGGCGTGGCGGGAGCCGCAGCCCCTCACCGGGAGCGACCGACGATCGTGCTGGAGCACGGGGCGTTCGCCGACGCCGCGAGCTGGGACGGCGTCGTCAAGCGACTGCAGCGCGCCGGCTATCCGGTGGTGGCCGCCGCCAACCCGCTGCGCGGCCCGGCGAACGACGCCGCCTACCTGCGCAGCGTCGTCGACCACATCGACGGCCCCGTGGTCCTGGTCGGTCACTCCTACGGCGGCACCGTCATCAGCCAGGCCGCCGCGGGACTGGAGGACAAGGTCAAGGCGCTCGTCTACATCGCGGCGTTCCTGCCCGACACCGGCGAGAGCTCGCTCGGGCTGACGAACAAGTTCCCCGGCAGCACCCTCGGCCAGGCGATCGAACCGGTGAACTACACCCTGCCCGACGGCAGCCAGGGCGCCGACATCCACATCAAGTCGGACAAGTTCCATCGGCAGTTCGCCGCGGACGTGCCGACGGACGAGGCTCGTCTCATGGCCGCAGGGCAGCGTCCGATCGCCGCCGCCGCGCTGGAGGAGAAGTCCACGAAGGCTGCCTGGAAGACGATCCCCTCCTGGTCGCTGGTTACCACCGGTGACCGCAACATCCCCGTGGCCGCCCAGCACTTCATGTCGCAGCGGGCGCATGCGCACACGACCGAGATCGACGCGTCGCACGCGGTGTCCGTCTCGCGCCCCGACGCCGTCGCCCACATCGTGGAAAAGGCCGCCCGCACGGTCCGCTGACCAGCGGTCCCGTCGCGGCGCGGGCATCATCCATCCCGCACCACCACTTCGAGTATCCCGAGCATTCCGAACACACGAGAGGCAGTGACCACCATGGCGTTCATCACCGTCGGCCAGGAGAACAGCACCGACATCGAGCTCTACTACGAGGACCACGGCACCGGGCAGCCGGTCGTGCTGATCCACGGCTACCCGCTCGACGGCCACTCCTGGGAGAAGCAGTCCGCCGCGCTGCTGAAGGCCGGCTACCGCGTCATCACCTACGACCGGCGCGGCTTCGGCCGCTCCAGCCAGCCCACCACCGGCTACGACTACGACACCTTCGCCGCCGACCTGCACACCGTCCTGGAGACCCTCGACCTGCGGGACGCCGTCCTGGTCGGCTTCTCCATGGGCACCGGCGAGGTCGGCCGCTACCTGGGCACCCACGGCTCCGCACGCGTCGCCAAGGCCGCCTTCCTCGCCTCCCTGGAACCCTTCCTGCTCAAGACCGACGACAACCCCACGGGCGTCGACGGCAGCGTCTTCGAAGGCATCGAGCAGGCCGTCACCGCCGACCGCTACGCCTACTTCACCGCCTTCTACCAGGACTTCTACAACCTGGACGAGAACCTCGGCACCCGCATCAGCGAGGAGGCGCTGCGCAACAGCTGGAACGTGGCCGCCGGGGCCTCCTGGTACGCCTCCCTGGCCTGCGTGGCCACCTGGACCACCGACTTCCGCGCCGACATCGCCAAGATCGACGTCCCGGCGCTGATCCTGCACGGCACCGCCGACCGCATCCTGCCGATCGAGGCCACCGGCGAGCCCTTCCACCGGGCGCTGCCGCAGGCCGAGTACGTCGTCATCGAGGGCGCCCCGCACGGCCTGCTGTGGACCCACGCCCAGGAGGTCACCGACGCCCTGCTCGCCTTCCTGGCCGAGTGACCACCCCGTGCGCCCGCCCGCCGCGACCTGGCGGACGGGCGCACGGTCGGTTCAGGACCGTGCCCGGGTCCGGGGCCGCGTCCCCGTCACGCGCGTCGGGAACGGAGAAGACGGAGAAGGCCGTCGGCGGTGACGCCCGGGCGGTGCCCC
Source organism: Streptomyces sp. NPDC126497 (assembly GCF_040302425.1). Classification (NCBI taxonomy): domain Bacteria; kingdom Bacillati; phylum Actinomycetota; class Actinomycetes; order Kitasatosporales; family Streptomycetaceae; genus Streptomyces; species Streptomyces sp. NPDC126497. The sequence continues at coordinate 72,383 of NZ_JBEORT010000004.1, read as the reverse complement.
GGCACAGCCCGAGGAGGCGCTATCCCCGCCCGGAGGTATGGAGCTCGCGCGCAGGATCACCGCTCGCCGGAGTGGGGAGCCGATGGTTGCCGATGGCCCTCTCCGGCGTGACGGGCGCGGGGTCCGCTTCGGCGTTCAGTGCGGCGAGCCGGTCCCGGGCCTCCTGGGCGCTGCGGGCCAGCGCCCGTTTTTCGGCGTAGGCGAGCGCGCGGGCCCAGTCGGCCCGGGCGGCCTCCCGGTCGCCCATGGCCAGGCGGGTGTCGCCCAGGCGCATCAGCGCGCCGACGGCGTTCCTGTGGTCCCCCAGTTCCCCGAACGCGTGCATCGCCCGCCGGTAGGTGGCCACCGACTCCTCATACCGGCCGAGCATACGGAGGGTGTAGCCCAGGGCGTCCCGGCCCTGAGCCTGCTGCCACGGGGCGTTCAGACGCTGGAACAGGGTGAGGGCCTCCTCGCTGTACACGAGGCTCCTCTCCAGCTGCCCCAGGTTGGAATGGAACCAGGCGAGCTCGACGAGGCACTCGGCCGTCCACAGCTCGTCCCCCGTCGCCCGGCACAGCGCGAGCCCCCGCTCGGAGAATGCCACGGCCTCCTGGATCCGGCCGAACAAATACAGCGCGCACGCCGTGCCGTAGTGGGCGCGGGCCTGCTCACCGATCGCGTCGAGTTCCTCGAAGAGCGTGGCGGCGCGCTGCAGGTGGTCCAGGGCCTGTTCCTGATGGCCGAGGTAGCCGTAGACGCTGCCGATGTGGCGTAGGCAGCGGCCTTCTTCCAGGCGGTCGCCTCGGCGCCGGGCCGCTTCCAGGGCGGGGGTCAGCGCGGTGATCGCCTCGGGCCAGTACTCCCGGCGGTTCAGGTGCTCCTTCAGCGCCCAGGACAGTCCGGTGATGTGGCGGTCCAGCTTCTGGTCGACGGCGGTATGCAGCAGGCCGCCGAGCACCCGGTGTTCGGCGGTGAGCCAGCGGTCGGCCTGTTCCACGGTGGTGAGGTCCTCCGGGGTGACGCCCGCACTCGGGGAGCCGAGGTCGCGCTCCGGCTCCGAGTCCTGTTTGAGCAGGCGGTTGGCGGCGTGGGCGGTGAACATGTAGTGGTCCAGGACGCGCAGGGTGGCGTGGTGGCGTTGGCCGGTGTGGTCGTGGGTGTGGGTGAGTTCGGTGGCGTAGCCGCGCAGCAGGTCGTGCAGGGCGAAGCGGCCGGGCAGGGGTTGTTCGAGGAGGCAGGAGCGGGTGAGTTCGGTGAGCAGGCGGCGGGTGTGGGGGAGGGGGAGTGCGGCGAGGTTGGCGGCGGCGGGGGCGGTGATGTCGGGGCCGGGGTGGAGGGCCAGGAGGCGGAAGAGGCGGGCGGCGGGTTCCTGCAGGGAGTTGTAGGACCAGGAGAAGACGGCGCGGACGTCGGTGGTGGTGTCGGAGCTGGTGAAGGCTTCCAGGCTGCCGGGGGTGTGGCGCAGGTCGTCGGCGAGGGCGTGCAGGGGGAAGGCGGGATCGAGTTCGGCGCGGGCGGCGACCACGGCCAGTGCCAGGGGCAGGCGTCCGCACAGGCGGACGATGTCGGCGGTGGCGTCCGGTTCGGCGGCCAGGCGTTCGGCTCCCAGGCGTCGGGCGAGTGTTTCGTGGGCCTCGGTCTGGGAGGGCAGGGCGAGGGTGAGGGGTTTGGCGGCGTCGGTGGCGATCAGGCCGGGGAGTTGGTTGCGGCTGGTGATGAGGGTGAGGCAGCCGTCTCCGGCGGGAAGCAGGGGGCGGACTTGTTGTTCGTCGCGGGCGTTGTCCAGGAAGAGCAGGATGCGTCGACCGGCCAGGAGGCTGCGGAAGAGGGTGCTGCGGGCGGTGGTGTCCTCGGGGATGCGGGGGGCGGGGATTCCGAGGGCGGTGAGGAAGCCGTGGAGGGCGTCGCCGGGTTGTACGGCGGGCGCGTGGGGATGGAAGCCGCACAGGTTGACGAAGAGTTGTCCGTCGGGGAAGGCGGAGGCGATGCGGTGGGCGTGGTGGACGGCGAAGGTGGTCTTGCCGACACCGGGAGCACCACCGATCACCACGACGGCAGCACCTGCCGACCCCGATGCTCCGCTCATGGCGCAGAGCTGTGCGCCTTCGGCCGTCCGCCCCGCGAACACCGGCAGATCACGTGGCAGTTGCGCCGGGCGCGCCAGGGACGACGGCTCGCTTCCACCGTCGTCCCCGACCGGGCGGTCGTTCGCACCGGATAGGGCCGCCGAACCGGCGGATGCCCCGGCGGTCGTGCCGGACGGCGTCGTCTCGGCAGCCGGCCCACAGGACGTGGCACCGCAGGCCGCGGCGACAGGCCGCGCGTCGAGGAGTGCGGTTCCGCCTTGCTCCTCCGCTGTCTTGGCCCCTGCTGGTCCGTGCGCACCGCTGCCGGACCAGGTGCTCGCGCCGGGTGCGGTTGCCGGGCCTGCTGTCCTGGCCGTTCCCGGCAGGGACATTGGTGGCAGGTCGTGGCGGAGGATGCCGTCGTGCAGGGCGCGCAGTTGGGGGCCGGGGTCGAGGCCGAGTTCGTCGGCGAGGAGGCGGCGCAGGTCGGTGTAGCGCTGCAGTGCTTCGGGGTGGCGGCCGGCCGTGTACAGGGCGCGCAGCAGCAGGGCCCAGCCGGTCTCGCGCAGTGGGTGCTCCACCGTCAGCTCCCGGGCTGCGTCCACGGCCTCCAGGGTGCGTCCGTCCAGGAGCAGGGCGGTGGTGCGCACCTCGCGCACGCTCTGCCGCAGTTCCTCCAGGCGCGCGGCTTCCTGGGCGGCGAACAGGTGGTGGGCGGCGTCGGCGAGCGCGGTACCGCGCCACATGGCCAGAGCCCGGTCGGCCTCCTGCACGACGTGTCCGCTGCGGCCTTGTTCCAGCAGCCGGTGGGCCTGGGCGGCGGCCCGTTCGAAGCGCACGGTGTCCCGGCTGCCGGGCGCCACGCGCAGGGCGTAGCCGGCCGGTTCGGTGACCAGGACCTCGAATGTTCCCCGGCGCAGGTGCGGGGGTTCCAGGACCGCGCGGACCTTGCTGACGTGGGCGTGCAGGGAGGCCATCGCTCCGCCCGGGGTGCGTCCCGGTTCCGGGGACCACAGCTCCTCGCACAGCGTCTCGGCGGCGACCGCACGGCCGTCGGCGAGCAGCAGCCGGATCAGCAGCAGCCGCTGCTTGCGCCGCCCCGGATCCAGCACCACACCCGCCCGCCGCACCACCAGCGGACCCAGCAACCCGAAATCAAGTCCATGTTCCACAACCGTCACCGTCCCCACCCGGTATCCCACTCAACAGTGCTACCACCCGTACACGCGCGTCCCCTCGGCACGTGGGCGAACCGCTCCAGCCGTGGGTCGCCGACCTGCCAGGACCGGGACGGTCGCGTCATGGGTGTTGCGGCGAACGCCGGACACCGCCCCGCCCGGACCTCCGCGTGACCTCCGCGACCCCTGTCGCGATGACCTGTCCGCCCCGGACGGACAGCGGAGCAGGTGGATCGGAGCGGTGAGGACCCCTTCGTCCGCTTCCCGCACACCAGGGGGACACTAGCAGGGCGTCACCCAGCGTGAGGATCGCGCGGGCGGCGTGAGCCGCCGCGGCGGCGGGGGTGCCTCCCCGGCCGGCTGCAGCGCCTGCGGGTCCACCGGGTCCCACTCATCCCGGAAGCAGTGCGCCTGCCGGCGCCGGGTGCGGGACGGCCCCTCGTCCGGTTCGGCGGCTCGTTCACGGGAATGCTCGTGCCGCTCCCGCGGCCGGGCGGGGATCCCGCCGTGCGCCCGCACCGGTCCGGCGCATCCGGTCCGGGCGTCTCCTTCGTGTGTCCGGCGTGGGCGTACGCCCACGTGACCGGGCTCGCACCCTGCCTTCCCCGAACCGGGCCGGGGTGTCGGCCGCATGGGGGATCCTCGCTTCAGGACTTGTGGAGCGCTGCTCGGCCGGCTACGCCTGCAGGGCTCCGGGGGTTTCGTCGGCGCTGCGCCGGCCGGGTGCCTCGGCGCCGCCCGGCCGGCGGCGGTGGATCAGCCCTTGACGTCCAAGGTGACGGCGCGGGGAACGAACACCGTGTCCCCGTCCTTAGCCGTAGCCAGTGCCGAGACGTACCAGGTGCCCCGGTCCAGCTCGGCCGCCTGCTTCTTCGTGACCTTCAGCTTGTAGGCGCAGCGGGAGGTGTCGTCCGCGGTGCTGCGGCACGTGGCGCTGTCCACGTGCCGCAGCTCCGCCTCGGTCGGGTCGAGCTTCGAGCTCGCGGGCCACGCGACGACCTTGAGGCCTCGGATGCCCGAGTCGTCCCGTACGTCCGCGGTGAAGACGAGCGAGCCGGCGCTGCCACCGGACGGCGCGGTGTAACGGGCCGAGGCGTTCTTCAGGGTCGGCTCCGTGGCGGTCGAGGCCATGGCGAGCCCGCCGGCGGCCACTCCGCCGAGGACGGCGACACCGACGAGCGACGAGACGAGAACACGCTTGGACATGGGAGATCCCCCGGATTCTTGTGGGAGCAGGCGTGGTGCGCCCGCGGACTGGAGTGGAAGGGCGAAGCACGGCCCGGAGCGGAGGAACCGCTGGTGGAACCGTCGGTCGGTCGCCTTCCCGATGTGTTCGAGACTAGGGGCCGGGGTGTGCCCCGGTCCTCGGGCGGCCGGATGATTGCCACGTCTAACCAGAGATGGAGAACGTCTGCGGGCGTCCGTGCCGCATCTTCGGCACGGCCCTCGCCCTCGTCCGCCTCGTCCCCTGTGCCGCCCCGTTCGTGCGGGCGGTCGTGGTGGGCGTCGGCGACGACTCGGGGGGAGTCCACGGCGATCGTCTTCCCGCTGCTTGCCACTGCCCCGTCCGGCCCCGCCCCGTTCGTCCTGCCAGGGGCCTCGCGACGGTCGTCCTCGGGGCGCCGGTCGACGCCGGACCACTTGCCGGCGCGCCCCTTCCGGCCGGAGCGTGACCGCAGGCCGTCCGGGGCCGCGCAGGTGATCACTGCGGGCGGCCCGGCACGGGGAGGATCTTCCTGGAACAAGCCTTCGGGTTGCCACGACGATGAACCGAGGCGCCGGTCGTCCCGTTGAGTGGTCGAACGAACGTCTTCCAGAGTGAGGAAAACCATGGTCACCGTCGAAGGAACCAGTACCGCCCGGTTCGAACCGGTCCGAGCGGCACTGGCAGCGCACCTCAAGTCCGGCGAGGAGCTGGGGGCGTCGATCGCCGTCGACGTCGACGGCGTCATGGAAGTCGACCTATGGGGTGGCCACGTCGATGAGGCACGGGCCGTTCCGTGGAGCCGGGACACACTGGTCAGCCTGTGGTCGACCACCAAGACCCTCAGCAGTCTGGCGGCCCTCGTCCTCGTCGACCGGGGAGCGCTGGACCTCCACCGTCCGGTCGCGGAGTACTGGCCCGAATTCGCCGCCGGCGGCAAGCAGGACATCGAGGTGCGGCACGTCCTGGGGCACACCTCGGGGCTCTCCGGCTGGCAGCAGCCCTTCACCATGGACGATCTGTACGACTGGCCGACGGCGAGCGCCCGGCTGGCCGCACAGGCGCCCTGGTGGAAGCCGGGGACCGCCTCGGGCTATCACATGCAGACCCAGGGGCAGCTCGTGGGAGAACTCGTCCGGCGGGTCAGCGGCCGTACCCTGACCGAGTTCGTCGACACCGAGATCGCCGGACCGCTGGACGCCGACGTCCAGATCGGTGCGCGGGAGACCGACTGGCCGCGTATCGCCGCGCTGGTGTCGCCGACGCAGATCTCCGCGGTACCGGCCGGTCTCGATCCCGACGCGGTCCTCACCAGGACGATGCTCGGAAGCCCCGCCCGGGACGAGCACGTCGACACCCCGCAGTGGCGCCGCGCCGAACTCGGAGCCGTCAACGGACACGGCAACGCACGCGGCATGGCCCGCGCCCTCTCCGTGATCTCACGACGCGGCGAGGCGAACGGCCACCGGCTGCTCTCCCCGGACACCGTGGACAAGATCTTCGACGTACAGGCCGACGGAGTGGACCTGTTCCTGGGCGTTCCCGTGCGCTGGGGCGTCGGCTACGCACTCGCCGACCCCAGGACGATGCCGGGCATGCCCACCGGAACGATCTGCTTCTGGGTCGGCTGGGGCGGGTCGGTCGTCATGATGGACCTCGACCGGCGCGTCACGTTCGCGTACACGATGAACCGGCTGGGTGCCGGGATCCTCGGCTCGGAGCGCACGCACAGCTACATCCGGCACGTTTACGAAGCCCTCGACGCCGCGAACTGACCCCCAAGGGCCCGTTTGTCCCGGGAGGGCGGACGGCGGGAACCCGTACGGTCCTCCCTGCCGGGGACGGACCGGCATACGCCCCGAGGGCTCCGGCCCGGGAGGATGTCGCGGGCCCGCTCCGGTGCGCCCCCGGCGCCTGCTTCCTTCCCACACGGGCTTCCGCAGCACCTGCGGACGCGCACGGCACGCCGGCCCGACCCCTTCTTCAATCCCTCTGGCACCATCCACAACGCCCGCAACGTCGGGAAGGTGACGACGATGATGCTGTCCGCCTACGTCGTCGACGAGACCAAGCCTCTGGTAACCACCCCCAGCCATTGACCGAGCCTCCTCCGTCCTGTCTTCGAAGGACGAACGGGCTGGTCGGGCAGGTGGTGGCGTGACGGGGGTCCTTAGCCGTCCCCCCGTTCCAGCGGTCATTGCGTCACCTCGGCCCAGAGGGTGCGACGGACTTCGGGATCCGCCGGAACAGGAAGCCCCGGGCTGGGAACTCGGCCCGTGAGCGGGCCGCGTGCTTCCAGCTCGTGGAACAGGAGCACAGCACCCAGGAAGCGGCCCGGCCTCGCCCCGGGCCGGACCGGCGGTCGGGCCTTCGACCGGCGTCTGTGACGGCACCCTTCGGGCCCGGTAGCACCATCCCCGGGTCATCCGGTCGGCAGGGGACACAGTCGTGCCGGGCCCGGGGACCGGCGGCCCTCTTGCAGAACCGCGAGAACATGACGGGGCGGGATCCGCCGAGATGTGAGGGCGGGGATGACGGAGGGAAAGGTCGCACTGACCCGTGGACGGGCGGAGATCCGCGCGAGGATGCCCACGGGAACGGGGCTGCTGCCCGCGATCTGGATGCTGGGCGACAACGGAGCCCAATGGCCCGGACAGGGGGAGATCGACATCTGCGAGGTGGTCGGCGGAGAACCGCGGACGGTGTACGGCACCGCCCACGGACCGACCTACTCCAACGAGAACGGGATCGGCGGAGCCGCCACCTTGACCGCGGATGCTTCGACGGCCTTCCACACCTACGCCGTCGACAAGCAGCCGCACCGCATCACCTGGTCCGTCGACGGAAAGCCGTACTTCACCCTGACCCCGTCGAAGCTCCCCCCACCACGCGACTGGGTCTTCGAACAGGACATGCACCTGCTGCTCAACGTCGCCGTCGGAGGAGACTGGCCGGGCCCGCCCGACGCCTCGACGCCGTCCCCCGCGACGATGACCGTCGACTACGTCCGCCTCTACGGCGAGGGCCACGCCCGAGGGTCCGAGGGGCCCGCCGGGCCGGACGGCGGGAGCGCCGGCCCGCAGGCTTCCGATTCGGCCATGCGCGTGCCGGAGAGGTCCTCCGGAGGGCCGGCGCCCCGTTCGCCGCAGCCGGAACCCTCTCGTCCCGCTTCCATGACCGGCGTTGACCGCTGTCTCGCGATGGTGGCCGCCGTGGCGGCTGCCGGGATACTCGGTTCCTCGTGGCTCGGGGGTGACGCCGAGGCACCGGTCGTGGGTCCGGCCCGGGCCGTCCGGACGGGCACGGATCGCGGCCGGGCCGGACACGGCGGGGTGGGCGCCGTCGCCGAACCAGGTCGGCGGCGGGAGTGCGTGGCCAGGTGTGGGGCCGAGAGATGACGTGCACCGGCTCATTGACGTCCGGCCGTCATCTGCCTGCGCCCGACGAGAGGGCGTCCGTGGCCGGAGGCGGCAGGACACCGTACGCAAGCACGGCATGACCGCTGTTCTGGCCGGCTTCGACCGGGCAGAACTCGTCACCGAGTGTGACTTCGCAGGGCCGCTTGTCACCGAGGGTGCAGGTGACGGTGTCGCGTGCCCTCGTCCGCGGCATCCGCGCTGCGGGCGAGGGCAGGGAGCCGCCCGCGCGCCGGGGCGGGGTGGCCCCGGTGCACGGCGTCCGTCCGACGTGGTGGGTCAGCGGATCTGCAGGATGTACAGCGTCGAGTTGAGACCCTCGACGTCGACGATGCTCGACCACTTGGGCAGGGTCCGCACCTCGTTGCCCAGGACCACGTCGATGTGGTTGTCGCCGGAGCGGATCCGCGAGACGTTGGGAAGCTGGGGGGCTATGACACCCTGGTTGGCGTAGCACGCGGTCTGGCCGCCGTTGTACCAGACCTTGACGAAGTCCTCCCTGTCGCCACAGCTGGTCTGGTTGATCGCGGAAGCCGAGGAGACAGGCGCCAGGACGGTGATGACGCCCGCCGCCGCTGCGGTGAGCGCGATGCGCGAAATGGAGCGCTTCATGGGGGAACTTTCCTTCCGTGGAGGTGCGGTACTGCGGAGCAGCACGGTGCACGGCCGACGTCCGCCCTCGCCGTTCGCGTGAGGGACAGCCGGGTGATTCATGAGGTGAACGGGTGGCCGACCGGCTGCGGTCGGCCGTTGTGCCCTGGGGCGGCGAGACGAGGAGTCGTTCGCCTGGTCCCGCCGACCGGATGCACACATGTCCAGTCGGTTCAACGCCGTGTGAAGGGTTCCGGTTCACCCCGCAGGCGAAGTCATGTGTCGAGTTGTCGTCCCGGATCTCATCAGGTGCAGCGACCCGTCTCCCGTGCGAGCGCCACCCGCTCCTTCCTGCACGAGCCGGAGCCAGGAGGCCCGTACCAGCGGACTCTGCTCGGAGTGCGGGAAAACTCCATGACGGTGGCCCTCACGACCTGCCGCGACAGCCGTCCGCACCCGCGGCGGCCCGGACGAGGCCACGCTCTCTTCCGACCACGGGGCGCCCTGCCTTCCCCGGGCCCTTGCCGACCCCTGCGACCGGCTCGGGGTCCCCCACCGGCATGCGCCTCCGAGCAGAAGACCGCACGAGCCGCCGCGCATCCGGGTGCGCCGGCCGATTCGCGCGATCAGGAACTGACGAGAACGGAGGCCTGCCCTGGAGCGCTGACGGAGTCGGCATCGGGTTTCTGGAACGTCGTGACGAGCTGTCCCGAGCCGTCGGCGAAGTTCATCGCACCGCCGGAGACGGTCCCGTGGTACTTCACCTCCGGCCGGTCTGCGAAGGGCGCCACCGTCAGAGGTGACGCGGTGTACTTCGCCCACACCTGGTTGATGTAGTCATCCACGGCATTGCCCGGCAGCACACCGGAAGTGACGCCGTGGCCCGGTGACAGAGCCCGCGGTACGGTGCCGTCGGCCCAGGTCTGCGCCAGCTTGTCCCATCCGCCGGGCTGACTGCGCAGGCCCTCGAAGAAGGCCCGATGCCCACCGGGCTTGAGCCGACCGGTCTCCGCGACGCTTCCGTCGGAGCGCAGCAGGCCGACGGCGTAGGGGGTGGACGGCGCTGTCACGTTGGCTGATCGGGTGGAATCATTTTCTGGTTGGTCGTGCCGGGAGGGGGCGTCCGTGGACAACGCACCGCCGTCGTACGAGGGGTACCGGTACCCGGTCGAGGTGATCGCGCACTGCGTGTGGCTGTACTTCCGCTTCCCGCTCGGCTTCCGCGAGGTCGAGGAGCTGATGCTCGAGCGCGGCGTGATGATGTCCCATGAGACGGTCCGCCGCCGGTGCGCGAAGTTCGGGCAGTCCTACGCCAACGGCCTGCGCCGCAGGCGGCCCCGGCCCGGGGACAAGTGGCACCTGGACGAGGTCTTCCTCAGGGTCAACGGCGAGTGGAAGTACCTGTGGCGGGCCGTCGACGCCGACGGCACCGTGCTCGACATCCTGGTCCAGAACCAGCGGGACACCGCTGCGGCCCCGCGGTTCTTCCGCAGGTTGCTCAAGAAGGCCTGCTCGGTGCCGCGGGTGGTGGTCACCGACAGGCTCCGCTCCTGCAGCGCGGCCCACCGCGAGGTGATGCCCTCCGTGGAACACCGCTCGCACAAGGGCCCGGACAACCGGGCCGAGAACTCCCACCAGCCCACCCGGCAGCGCGAGCGTGCCATGAAGGGCTTCCGCAGCGTCGGCGGAACCCAGCGGTTCCCGTCCGCGTTCAACGGCATCTCACCCCATTTCCGGCCCCACCGCCATCTGATGACCGCCGCCCACTACCGCGTCGAGATGACCATCCGCTTCGCCATCTGGGACCAGATCACTGGCGCCACCGCCCCGCCCACCGCAACGTAATCCAGGCCCCGCCCGCCCCCTCCACACCCTGGCACGCCCTCAATCGGTCAACACCCCACCAACGTGACAACGCCTTCGCGCGGCACAACGCGGTAAGGGCGGGGCCGGTTCAATGAACCCCTCGCAGCGAGGTCATGTAGCCGCGTTGGACAACTGCAGCTGCGCCCGGCCGCGCCCCCACCTTCCAGAACTAAGTGCCTGAGCCCTCGCTGACGAGGACCCGCTGTCACCTCATTCGCGGCAACAGGTGCTACCAGATCCTGATCTTCGTGATCTTGTGGATGGGTTCACCGGGGACGTTACCGAATTGCCACTTATCCACGGTCGCGCTGGTCGCCGGCGCGCCCAGCCTCGGCACGTACTCCAACGTGACCTTGTTGTCTCCGGTCCAAATCCGGTCCACGCCGTAGATCGCCACGCTCTGCTCGCCCGCGTTGGCGAAGCAGAGGGAGCCGCCTGCGTTGTGAAGCAACAGGAGACCCAATCCATTGCAATCGGTGCGGTTGATGGCGGACGCCGACGAAGTAGGCAGCACAACGGCCATAGCTCCGGCCGCCGCAACTACCGCGAGGCGTGTGATGAAACGCTTCATGATGAGTTGTTCCTTCCATGGTGGTGTGGTACCGCCGAGGGCCACAGCGCACGGCGGCATCGCAGGGACGCACGCGCGTCCAATCAGCGCAACGTGGGAAAAGGCGCTCCCGTTCACCACTTGAGCGCCTTTCTTCGGACGCAGTCGCGACCTCCCTCAATGTCTGTTGGCCCCTCGCCCGAAGGCGCGTCTCCACGCTCCCTGCGAAGTGCCGGAACCGGTCGCGCCCCGCCGGCCGGATGCCCGACCATCCAGCCCTGCGCGACCCCTCCGGCGTCACCCCCTGTCCTACGGCGCCCTGGACGCACGCCTCGCGCGGCGTGCCCTGGCCGCCCACCTCGCAGGCGAGGCCCTGCCCGAAGCGTGGATGGAGGAGATCACCGTCCCCGGCGAGGACGACGAGGACGAGCAGCGCACCTACACCAAGCTCCTGACCGCCATCGGCGACTACCGACGCCGTCACCACCACGCCGGCCCCGACATCCTGGGCCCGCGCCCGGCGGGCCTGGACGGCGAGGAATGGGACCACCTCACCGCCGCCATCGACCTCTACACCCACGCCCGCGTCCAACGCCGCCTGGAACAGTTGCGCGCCCGCACCGCCGCCGCCTGCGCCACCCTCCTGCCCCCCACCTCACCCCTGCACCCCCGACCACCGAACGACGCCCCCGGCCCGGCCGACGCCCCTCAGGACGCTGACCTGACGTCCTCGGCCGGGGTCCGAACGGTGTCCCGGCTGGTGACGGTGCCGTGGTCACCATTCGCACCACCGGCCCAGTTCGTCCGGCGCCCCTGTCCGGATGAAGGCGTTCACGAGGACCCACGCGCGATCGACCGTCAGGACGAAGTCGCCGCTGAAGGCAGCCGAATCGTCCATCACCGGGACGTCGACCATGGCATCCGCCGCGACGCTGCCGTCCCCGACGAGCAGGAACGACCGCTCTGCATCGTCGAACAGATGGATGACCGCCCGGTCACCTCGAAAGCCAAGAGTCAGCCAGGGGAACTCACTACCGGACGGCCGGACCTCAAGGTGCCCCTGACCGCGGGAGCGCAGTTCGGCGAAGTGCTCCGCCAGCTCCCTGAGGACCGAATCCCTCTCCACGACGCAGTGCCCTCCCGACGGCTCCAGTGCCGTCGCCGTTCACGTCACGCGCATCCCCGCTCCTCCACCCCCGGGCCGCCTCTGCTTCACCGCCCCTCTGAATAGTGCCCGCCCGCGACCGCTGCCCGCGGCCGTCCGCGGGACGGGACGCCGCACCGGCCGACCGATTCACCACCTCGAACCCGCGCCGCTCCCGACAGGAAAATGCTGCACGGCCGACGGGCGGGTATCCCATAGTGAACCGACACCCTTCGACCCACCAGGAACGGACGGCCGTGACCACCGCCTACAGCGAAACTCCCACCGAGCGCGTCCCCGGACGGGCCTGGACCGTCCGGCTCACCGGACACAGCGACCGCACCGCCACCGTCTCCTGCAGCACACCCGCCTGCCGGATGCCGCCCCGCTCCAAGGACCTCGCCGCCTTGCGCGCGTTCGCCGCCCGGCATGCCGCCGCCCACGCCAAGGCCGCCACCGTCCGCCCCCACGCCTGGTGCCACTGCGGTTTCCAGCGCTGCGCCGCCCACCCGGAGACGACAACGCACTGCGCGGGCGCCGTGCTGCTCATCCTGCGCCACGATCCGACCGTCGGACGCGTCTGGAGCGTTGAGGAGGTCTGCGAAACCTGCGCCCCGCTTCTGGCGCACGCCACCGTCCTGGCCCGCGCCGCCCAGCCGCGGCGCCGCACCGACCGGCCCGCCGCCGTGGTACCGGCCGCCCGGCCGGGCGTTCCGGGCGGCTTTTCCTCACCTGCGGCCGGGCCTGCCGAGGCCGACAGCCGTACCACACCGGCACGACGCTCCTCTCGCCGCGCACCACAGCGCACCCGCGGCCGGCGCCCGGGCCAGAGCCGCTGACCTTCGGGCCGCGCGGTGAGGCGCACCGCCGGCCCTGCTCTCACCTCACAGGCGCCTCACCGCGGTGCGTCTCACCGGGTGGGCGCGCTCGAAGGTGCGCCGGCCGCGCATGTCTTGTCGGGAAGCTGCCGCACGCAGACGCGCGGGGCCCCGTGCGCGGGCGGGGATATACGGAAGGCGTAACAGCCCTCCACCACGGTCTCGTGCACGAAGATGAACGTCCTTGGCGGTCCAAGGCCGAGCATCTCCGCGATGACGGTGACCGATTCCCCCTGCCTTCTGATGTCGACCAGTCCCTTGGCCGGCTTCCCGGGAGGGAAGATCTGGACGATCTCCGCATCGTGCAGGACCCCGTCAGCCGCGGCCCGGACGAGGCGCTGCTGGCGTGCTTCCACGTTGGCCCGCAGGTCCGCGCGGGCCTTGGCCTCGTCACGCGCTGGTCGAGTCGCCACCCAGATCCAGGCGCTGACGACGGTCACGAGCAAAAGGACACACAGGGTCAGACACCCGTTGAATAAGCAGCCGCCGGCGGTGCCGGTCTGGACCTGCGGTCTTCTCGCCATGCACGCAGCCTCCGGCACGAGCACGCCCGCACGCGGGGCGCGCTGCCGAACCGTGACGACAACGAGCCGTCGAGGTGACAGGCGATGCGGTCCCTCACCGGAGAACCAGCCGGAACTCGAAGATCGAGCGTCAGGCTGAGCCGGAGCGGCCGCCTGCAAAGCGTCGCAAGCCGGCTCGACCACGCGCCGCCTAGCTCTGTCCATGACAACGGGTTCCGGCGCGAGTTGTGTGACGCGGGCGCACGTTCAACGACGGCGCTGTGCCTAGGAGATGTGGTCGTCGGCGCGTTCGTCCTCGGGCGTCCGTCGGAGACGCCACGCACCGAAGCCGACCCCAAGAGCCCCGCCCATGAGAGCTGCCGCTCCTGCCCACACGCCGCTGGGCGAGAGCGCCGCAGCGAGCAAGCCGGCCAACAGGGCGCCAACCAGCAGGTACATGACGACGATAAAGCACGCAGCGAGGTAGCGATTCCTCAGAGGCGTCATGCCACCTTGCACGAGGTCCTCCTGTCCCCTTCGGCTGGTTCCCTTCTCGCATGTCCCCGAACGTTCACGACAATCCGGCTCACGGGGTCCAGCGGATCCGAGCCGGCGGCACCCAGCCGGGCCAATACGTCCGCCTCCCCCAGGCCCCGGACCGCTGTCACGCAGAACCACTCGTCCCCAGCACATCGAACGACGTGGAAGCCATGACGGCCCGCACCCTCCTGGGAGGCATCTGCCTGGCGACCGCCAACGCTGCGACACATACCTGGACTCCCGGTGACGAACGCTGACACCATGAAACCGGCAAGGGGCTGGTAGCCGATCCTCCGGTTCCCGGGCCGCAACAGACCGCTTCGCTTCGGATCCCCGTCCGCCGGGCCAGCTGGGCCGAACCCTCCTCCGACTCGACAGCAGGCCGACGGGACGGCATGAAGCGCTCCGGGTCCGTTGGATCAGTCAATTCTCCAGCAACCCGACTCCGTCAGACCCGGGGCGGACCACCTACGCACCCGCATCCTCGGCGGAGTGATCAACGAGTACCGATATGCGGCTTGACCAGCAGCGAGGACTCTCCAAGCGGCACAGGCTGGGTGAAGGTGCCGGCGGAGGCGCCCACTTGGGGTGTCGCGGGCCGAGTGCGGCAGTCCGTCCTTCAGGTGCGCAGGAAGTCGGCATGGCGGGCGTGGGGTCCGGCCGTCTTCCGGCCGACGACGGTGGAGAGCACGCTGCGGTGGAGCCGGGCTCCCTGCCGGTCGCACCGGAGCCGGTACGGCACTCGGTTCGACGGTCCGGTCGGCGTCCAGCCGTGCGTGGACGTCGAGCGGTACGTCTTCACGGAGTCCGTCTTCACGGAGTCCGTCGAGAAGGTGGCTCTCCCGGCACCGCACCCGGCTGCACGTGCGACTCCGTGTTTCACTTCCGAACCCCGAGTATCTGGTTGGTATTAATCATTTGTAGATTGAATGTAAATCGGGGCCCATGAGGATGCCTGTGCCGTCTGATCACAGACTGCTACGCCAAGAGGAAAGGCATACTCATGAGATACGGCAGAACCAGCCTGTGGGCTGCGGGTTCGGCCCTGGCCGCGGCGATGGCGCTCGTCGGCACCCTCGCCCCGGGCGCCAGCGCCGAGCAGCAGCGCGACGGTAACAGCGAGAAGAGCGTCCCGATCTCACAGGCTGTCGGCGCCGACAACCTACGGAAGATGAACGAGCAGCGACCCCTCGTCGCCGCTGCGAGCATCCTGGCCAAGGCCCAGGAGCGGGGCCACTACGGGGGCTACACGGGCATCGGCCTTCAGGAAGACCACGTCACCCTGTGGTGGAAGGGCGACCTGCCCGAGCCC
Source organism: Streptomyces sp. NPDC126497 (assembly GCF_040302425.1). Taxonomy (NCBI): domain Bacteria; kingdom Bacillati; phylum Actinomycetota; class Actinomycetes; order Kitasatosporales; family Streptomycetaceae; genus Streptomyces; species Streptomyces sp. NPDC126497. Next base: position 57,153 of record NZ_JBEORT010000004.1, on the reverse strand, counting down.
GTACAGCGGGCCGCGGAGCGGGCCCGCAGAACCGCCCCCGTGCACATCGTCGCCGCGGACCACTCGTTGGCCGAACTCAAGGACGCCTCCGAGCTGTTACAAGCCCGGCTGGAGAAGGACCCCTCGCTCGGTCACAGCGTCAAGATCCCCACTGACGGCAGCGGACTGGTCCTGGCACAGGACGCCACCCGCGCAGCACGCACCGCCTCCGTCGCGCAGGACCACAGCACGGTCGACCGGATCGCCGGCGTGTCCGTGAAGACGATCAGCGAAGAGCCTCTCCAGGAACGCTCGCGTGTGAACGACGGTGCGCCGTGGTCGGGCGGAGCGCAGATAAACTTCAATGGCGGGGCGTGCACGGCCGGGTTCGGTGTGCGTGACGCAAGCGCGACCTACCTGCTCACCGCTGAGCACTGCGGTCGGAGCGGCAATCGGTTCACCAACCCGCAGGGCACCTACATCGGCACCTCCACCAAGTCCAGTGACGCCCACGACGTGATGCTCATCCCCACGAACTCCGACAACTTCATGTACACCGGGGGACCCGACAGCGACGCGGGCGTGCGGGTCGACGGCTGGGACCACGTCTTCCCGGGTGAGTACCTGTGCCAGTCCGGAATCACCAGCGCACGGGCCACGGGCGGCCCGGTCTGCAACATGAAGGTCCTCTTCTTCTACAACGACTCCGAAGACCTGGTGGAGGCGGAGCAGATGGACGGCCGGGAGGCGGCCCGCAGCGGTGACAGCGGCGGCCCGATCTACACCGCCTCGGCCGCCGGCGGCGCGATCGCCAAGGGCACGGTGACCCGTAGTGCGGGGGCGCGCCTGGGCTTCCAGGACTTCTACACGGCCACGCGGGACTTCGGCATCTGGATCAACAGGTAGATCCGTCCTCGCGGCCCGTGCCAGGGCCCGCCCGGCGTCCTCGGCGGCCGTGAAGGTCGGGAGGACGCCGGCTTCCGTTGGCTGATCAGCGGCCTGGCCGCATTCAGGCGCTTGTTGTAGGCGGACTGCTGGGGCAGGTAGCGGAACAGGTGCCTCAGCCGGGCATGTGCGAAGCGGATCCAGTGGCGAGCCGAGGGGAAACCGAGCAGGACCTGGGCGACCGCGAGGCACAACAGTTCGGCGTCCGTCAGTTTCGGGGGTCGCCCGATCCGGCGACGGGGAGCCACATGGTCGTCGATGAACACGTACAGTGCCACCAGAAGGGCGTCCAGGTTCGTGTTCACACACTGACCAATGGGCGCCCTTCGCCATAGTCGCGGCCGGCACAAACATCGGACTCACCCATCCAGGCTCTCGCACGCGGCAATGAAGGAACGGGAGACAAACACCGCACCTTGGTCGACCACCACCGTCTCCGGCATGATCACCGACCGGGCCGCTGCCCCTTCCAGCCGCGCATCCAACGACACCAACCGCTCACAGGGGATGACTGACCGGGACATCGCCAGCGCCGTCTCCCACCCCGGGCGCATCCGCATGGGCGTGACCATCTGCGCCGGCAGCACCGCCGCATCCACCGATCTCGTGCCCACCGGACGCACGACCGCAGCACAGATACTGCGCGTTGCCACGTCCAACGTGATCGACAACTCAACCGACCCCGTCACCCCGTCGGCGAGCACCACCAGCACATCCAGCGGCGTACTGTCCAGCATCACCAGCTCACCCGGCCGCAGCGCCACGGTCGGGGTGAAGGGAGGGGCCGCCCGCGACGTGCGCTGCTGCTGCGCCGCCGACCCCAGCAGCCCGTGGCCGTCGGCGAGCGCGTGCGCCAGCCGGTTGAACGTCGTCACCGGCTGCAGCTCCACCGCGCCGGGACCGTGGGCTTCCTCCAGAATCCACCCGACCATGCGCCGCAGCCGGCTCAGCGTGCCACTGGAGCGTTCCCGCTGCTCCTCCAGCACCTGAATGACCGCAGCGACCACACGCTCATCGGCCCGTCCCACCGCAGAACGCCTGCGCGCCGTGCGCTGGTCGACCAGCCCCCACAGCCCCTTCTCGCGGTAACGGGCCCGCATCCGCCGCACGGTCACCGCACTCGTCGGCTGCCCCGCCGCGGTCAACTCCGCTGCCTTGGCCTCCTCCCGTTCCGCCATAGTCCGATGCGCCGGATCGAACTCCGTCCGCGGCACACCGCCCTGCCCCGGCACAGGAAAGCCGGTCTCCACCTCGAGCACGTGCCGCTCCCAGGCCTCAGCACGCTCGCGCGCCTGCGCAGGCAGTTCCTCCAGGAGGCCGAACGGAGGCACGTGGCGGCGGGATGCTCCTACGAGGTCGAAGTCAGGAGCAGCGAACAGATGGTTCACCAGCACCGTTGCCGTGGAGTTCTCCGAACCGACCAGCCGTACACGGGCCCTTCGAGCATCACCACCGTCCAAGAGCGGTCCTCGAACCGCACCTGGCTCCCCACCTCAAGGACTGCCGCCGTCACGCAGACGCCCAATCGCCCGGGCCTGCTGTCACGGTCACCCGTTCATGCAAGGGCTCGTTCAGCGGGGCTGGCAGTGCCCCGGTCCATAGGGCGTGGAAGAGGGCCGGGAGAAGCCTCATGGTGTCCCCGAGGTCACGCGCCCCTTCGATCAGCGGCCGAGGACGGGCAAAGGCCCGCACCGCCCCCTCCATGAGCTCGGTGTCCCGGTAGCGAGGGTGCCGGTATCCCGACAGCCGGCTCAGGTTGGCAGCGACAACCGGTTCGGGAGGCGAGGCGACCCTGTACTGCCATCCCACCGCACGTGCCGCCGCCGCCATGACGTCAGCACGGTGTGCAAGCCGGGGAGAGATCTCCCCTCGTCCGGCGCAGTCGAGCAGCAGACCGCCGCCGTCGCCGAACCGTGCCATCAGATGCGGCGTATGCGACAGCACGGTCCCATCAGATTCCCGCCAGGACAGCTCTACAGGGCGGCATGCCATCGCCATGACCGAAGGATCATGGTCCAGCAGCATCACCTGGGTGCGCATGACACCCGACCCGTAGTGCACCGGTCGCCCGGTGGTAGCCGACCACCACCAGCCCGGCGCGAAACGACGGCCAGGACCCACGGGAAAAGGCCGCACAGGGCCGCGGTCCTCCAAAGCGACACCGCGCGACGTCCCGCCAGCGCATCAGCCGCTCGTCCCCCACGGGATCGACGAAGCGCGCCATCAGGTGATTGCCGGTCTCGTCCGCGAACTCCCCGCCTGCTCTGCAGCCTCGTTGCCTCACGTCTGACAGCCAAGTGCATGCCAGACGGCCGAGGGTGCGATCCGGCTGCTCCCGCCCTGAACGGGTGAACGCACCGCGATCCGCCGCCGAAGACGGAGACCCCAGTGAACCTCTTTCATCCTGTGCTGGAGGGTGAAATGGGCTGGTCAGCGGGTGTCGTGACGAGGCAGGGCCCCTCGTCGTTGGCGTGGTGATTCCACTCAGCACACCGGCGACCGGAGGGGCCCTGTTGGTTCCGTCTCCTGCTACGCTCGACGTCCCGCACGAGCTCGTCGAACATGTTGCCTGGCTGCTGTACGAACACCGCCGGGCCCGCAACACACGCCGGCGCAAACTCGGCTGCTTCCCTCAGGCGTTGCTCACGCTGGTCCATCTACGTAAGAACGAGACGTTCTCGCAGCTCGGAGCAGGTTTCGGGATATCCCAGGCCACCGCCTGGCGATACGTGGACGAGGCCCTGGACGTTCTGGTCTCCTGGGCGCCCGGCCTCCACGAAGCCCTCACCGGTCTCGGTGAGGGCGACCACGTCATCGTTGACGGCATCCTGATTCCCACCGACCGGATCCGCGCGGACGAGCCGTACTACTCGATGAAGCACCGCAAGCACGGCATGAACGTGCAGGTCACCGCCCGTCCCGACGGCACCTTGCTGTGGTTCTCCCGCGCGACGCCGGGCAGGACCCATGACCTGACCGCAGCCCGTGCCCACGGCACCGTCCAGGCCTGCCTGACCCGGCAGATCCTCGTCCTCGCGGACCGCGCCTACCAGGGCGCCGGCGCCGCCTTCCGCACCCCCTACTACCACCACAGCGAACAACCCGAGCACTACCAGCAGTTCAACCGCGACCACCCGACTGAGAGCCCCTGGCGAACGCGCCTTCGCGCAGTTGAAATCCTGGCGGCTGCTCCGACGAGCCGGATGCTCCACACGCCGCATCGGCACCATCGTCCAAGCCGTTCACACACTGCTGATCTGCAACTATTCAGAATGAAAAAGGTTCATTGATCATGTTCTGGACACCCGTGCGGGTGGCTGTTCCCCGGCGCGGTGCGGAGGCGTGCCGTCGAGCAGGCGCGGAGCCGACCGCGCGGTGGAGTCGTGACGTACCGGTGTCCTGCCCCACCCCCGTGCGTGGTCACCGCGAGCCTTCCGGTGCCGCGTGGGTCCGCGACCTGATCCGTGGTGCCGGCAGGATCGCCACCGGCGACGGCCTCGCGGGGCGCGGCGCCCGCCGTCGGCCGGGGTGTGTTCCGGAGGGTCCCCCTTGGCAACGTGGTGCGGCCGGCGAGCGAACGGGACCTTGTGTCGCCTTCCGTTCATCTCGCCAGGGTTTGGATGCAACCAGGTGTCATTCAGAGTTAGTTGAGTGAGTCGTGAGCCGACGGAGCGGCCGTCCGGCCCGGTGCCGTGCACGGATGACCGGCCGGCGGCACCGGCGGCACCGACGACATCGCACCGTCCGCCCCCACCTTCGACAAGGAGCAGTGCTCATGCCGCGTCAGCATGAACCCCGGGCCGGTGAGACGACGCCTTCCCTGGCCGTCCGCCGCGCGGTCGCCGTACCCGTGCCGGGCGAGGATCCCGGCGCGGACCTGAGACCGCGCACGCCGGAGTCCGCCCCGGCTCCCGACTCCGCCGCCGATCCGGACGCCTCGGTGTCGACGGTGTCGTCCTCCGAGCCCGCTCCCGGGCGGAGCACCCGATGGGGCTTCCGGTCCACCACCGAGGAACCGGCGGCAGCCGAGCAGGAGGAGGAACGGCAGGAGAAAGAGCGGCAGCCGGAGGAACAGCGGCGGCAGGCGGCGGAGCCCGGCGAAGCGGGAGCCGGGGTGGTGGCCGGTGCGGTCGCGGCCGGGAACGGTGACGGCGGGAAGGCGGACGCGGACGCCGCCGGGACGGGGCCGGGACGTCTGCGCGGGCCCATGGTGGCCGCGGCCGCCATCATCGGGGCGGTGCTGATCTGCGTACCGCTGTTGGTACTCGGACTGAACCGTGAGGACGAGCGCACGGTCGAGACGGCTCCCGCCGGCGGAACGACGCTCGACCCCGGTACGTCCGACGGCATCCCGGCCGTCGACTACCAGGCCGCGTCCCCGTCCCCCTCGGCGTCGCCGAGCGGATCCGAGTCCGCGTCCGGCTCACCGGCCGAGTCCGAGTCCGAGGCCGAGCCCGAGCCCGAGCCCGAGCCCGAGTCCAAGTCCAAGTCCAAGTCTGCGCCGCCCCGTTCGGCCGAGGTGAAGGGGGCCGAGGCACCGGAGAGGAGCGCGGCGAGCGCCGTCCAGCGACTGGCCGCGGAGGATCCGGGCGGACGACACATCTGCTACCGGGTCCATGTGGCGGGTCGGGGCTGGAGCGATGCGGTGTGCGACGGCGGGACAGCGGGCACGGCGGGCTCGGGGGCACCGATCACGGCCGTCAACATCGCCGTGTCCGGAACCAGGGGCACGTCCGGCGGTGCCTTCGTCCACGACCCCGCGTCGACCAACGGCGAGGGACACTTCCCCGAGCCGTGGTCGAACGCCGTCGACGGCATCGACAACTACGTCGGCAGTACCGAGAAGGACGCCCCGCACATGCTGGGGTTCACCATCAACGTCGACGGTGGCGCCGGCGCCGTCTGCCAGTCCTCCTACGTCCACGACGACGCCTGGCTCGGCCTGGCGTGCGACGAGCCCGGGACCGGATACGACTTCACCTACGCCGGCACCCACGACAACGAGTCGTGGATCGAGGCGGTCCGGCTCACGGTGTGATCCGGGCCGTCCGCGGGGGCCCGGCAAAGGTCTGGAGGGCACATGCCGTTCAGCCCGTTGACACAGGAGCGCGACAACGGGGCATTCGGGACAGGGAACCTCTTTCATCCTGAATAGTTGCAGAAGGTGGCGCCGGCGCCCTGGTAGGCGCGGTCCGCGAGGACGAGGATCTGCCGGGTCAGGCAGGCCTGGACGATGCCGTGGGCACGGGCTGCGGTCAGGTCATGGGTCCTGTCCGGCGTCGCGCGGGAGAACCACAGCGGGGTGCCGTCGGGGCGGGTGATGACCTGCACGTTCATGCCGTGACCGGGCCTTGCGCCGCGACGCTCGCCCTGCCGAGGAGCCACAGACCCACCTCGCAGCAGCTGCTTGACATAGGAGCAAGCGGACGTGACCCACGTTGGCTGAGTTGGTGGGATGATCTTCTGGTTGATCATGCGGAGGGGTTGTCCGTGGACAGCGCGTCGCCGTCGTACAAGGGGCACCGGTACCCGGTCGAGGTCATCTCCCATTGCGTGCGGCTGTACTTCCGCTTCCCGCTGTCGTTTTGGGAGGTCGAGGAGCTGATGCTTGGACGCGGTGTGGTCGTCTCGTACGAGACGGTCCGGCGGTGGTGCGCCGAGTTCGGGCAGGCCTATGCGAACGGACTGCGCCACCGCCGGCCGAGGCCCGGGGGCAGATGGCATCTGGACGAGGTGTTCGTGAAGATCAACGGAGAGCGGAAGTACCTGTGGCGGGCCGTCGACCAGGACGGCACCGTGCTGGACATCCTCGTGCAGAACCGGCGGGACACGGCCGCCGCCAGGCGCTTCTTCCGCAGGCTGCTGAAGAGGACCGGTGCGGTGCCGCGGGCGGTCGTCATCGACAAGCTGCATTTCTACGGCGCCGCCCACCGCGAGGTCATGCCCTCGGTCGAGTACCGCTCCCACAAGGGCCTGAACAACCGGGCCGAGAACAGCCACCAGCCCACCCGGCAACACGAACGCGCCATGAAAGGCTTCCGCAGCACCGGCGGGGCGCAGCGGTTCCGGGCCGCGTTCAGCGGCATCTCACCCCATTTCAGACCCCGCCGACACCTGATGACCGCACACGACTACCGCGCCGAGACGACCGTCCGCTTCGCCATCTGGGACCAGGTCACCGGCGTCGTCGGCCTGCCCACCGAGGCCTGAGCCCGGAACCGGAACCCGGCTCCACCACACACGACATACCGTCAGGCACTCGCACACTCAACAACGTGACGGCGCTCCCGTACGTGCCTCGTCCCCACGGGACGAGGCACGTACGGGATCCGGCTCAGAGGCCGATGGTGCCCGGGCCCGCGCCACGCATCACGGCGTCCTTGACGGTCCGGGGGTCGTCGACGGTGTAGTCGTAGTAGTCCGCCGGGTCCTCGACGCTGCCGCCCGTGACCGGCTCACCGGTGTCGCCGACGAAAACGTTGTTCCGTTCGACGATGTTGCCCTCCGGCCCCGAATAGCTGTTGGTCATGGGCTCTTCGACGTCGTCGAAGTGGTTGCCCTCGATGAAGCAGCCGGAGTCCGCGTTGCAGGCGGGGCCGGTGTCGCTGTTGTCGAGGAAGTAGTTGTTGTAGATGTGCACGGGGTCGCCGAAGCGGGTGCGCGGATTGCGCTGCGGGGTGCGGTCGTACCAGTTGTGGTGGTAGGTCACCTTCAGCCGGCCGGTGTCCTGGGCGCTGTTCTTGTCGGAGTGGCCCAGCAGCATGTTCTTGGCGTGGTGGTGGGTGTGGTTCCAGGAGACGGTGATGTAGCTGGAGCCCCGCTTGATGTCGAGCAGCCCGTCGTATCCGGCGGACAGGTCGTTGTGGTCGATCCAGATGTGGTGCGAGAACATCTGGATGTTGATGGAGTCGTCACTGGCGTTCTTGAACGTCAGGTTGCGGACGATGACGTTGTGCACGGCGTTCGCGGGCGGTGCGGTGACGTTGTCGCTCGCCGGGAGGCCGATGTTGAGGCCGCCGCCGGTGATGCCGGAACTCGCGCCGACGCCGACGATCGTCTTGTCGGAGCTGACGTCGTACATGCCTGCGGGCAGCGTGATCATGCCGTCGACGCGGACGGTGCGCGGGCCCTCGGCCCTGACGGCGGCGATGAGGTCGGCGGCGGTGGAGACGGTCACGGTCGGTCCGCCCGCGCCGCCGGTGGTCCCCTTCTGGCCCCATGCGTCGACGCTCGCGAATCCGGTGGGTGCCGACTCCGCCAGTGGGGCAGGGGCCGCAGGGGCGGGTGAGGGGGCGGCGGCCGTGGCGGTCAGTGCGGCCAGGGCCGTGAGGAGGAGAGTGTTTCCGCGGTGCATCGTGTGCCTCCTGGTCAGGCGATCCTGCCGACACCGACGCCGGCCGGGACGGTGGTGGGGATGGTCGACGGGGCGTCGAGGGTGTACGTGTAGAAGGTGCGCGGCTCGATCACCGTGCCCAGCGTCTGGGGCGCCCCGGAACCGACGTAGAGGTTGTTCCGCTCGACCACCCGGCCGGGTCCGCTGTCGTCGTAGCCGGAGTAGATGGGGTGGGCGACGTTCTCGAAGTAGTTGCCCTCCACCAGCACGCCCGCGTCCTCGGTGGAGGCCACGCCGTAGAGGGTGTTGTTCCGGTAGTAGTTGTTGTAGACGTGCACCGGCTCGGCGAACCGGACGCGCGGGTGGCGCTGGTCGGTGCCGTCGAAGAAGTTGTGGTGGTACGTCACGCGCAGCCTGCCCCGGTCGGCGGTGTAGCTGTCGTTGTGGCCGAGCAGACACGTCTTGCTGTGGTCGTGGAAGTGGTTCCAGGAGACGGTGACGTAGTCCGACTCCCGCTTGATGTCGAGCAGTCCGTCGTAGCCCTGCGAGAAGTCGCAGTGGTCGATCCACACGTGGTGGGCGCGGTTGGTGACGCTGACGGAGTCGTCGGAGGCGCGGGTGAAACGGATGTTGCGGATGATGACATTGTTGCCGGGCCTGGTCGTGGAGCCGAGTTGGAGACCACCGCCGGTGATCTCGGCGGCGGAGCCGACGCCGAGGATCGACTTGTCGGCCACCACGGTGATCATGCCGTCGATCTCGATGCGGCCGGAAACCAGTATGGTCCAGGGGGAGTTGCGGCCCGCGTAGTTGGCGAGCTGGGCGCCGGTGGTCACCGTGACGGTGGGCCCGGCGACACCGCCCGTGGTGCCGGTCAGACCGAGCGCGCTGACGCTCGCGAAGCCGTCGGCGCTCTGTGCCGCCGTGGTGGCGAGCAGGCCCGGGACGGTGGCGGCCCGGGCGCGCGGGGCCGCGCCGACGGCCAACAGGGCGGCGGCCGCGGTGGCGGTGGTGCCCGTGAGCAGGCCGCGGCGGGTGATCGGTGGAATTTCTGACACGAGGACTCCTTCAGATCCGGCCGGCGCCGGCACCGGCGGGAACGATGGCGGGGAGGTCTACGGGGTCGTCGAGGGTGTACGCGTAGTAGGTGCGTGGTTCGACGACGGTGCCGAGCGTCTCGGGCTGTCCGCAGCGCACGTAGAGGTTGTTCCGTTCCACCACCCGGCCGGGTCCGCTCTCGTCGTAGCCGGAGTAGATGGGGTGGGCGACGTCCTCGAAGTAGTTGCCCTCCACCAGCACGCCCGCGTCCTCGGTGGACGCCACGCCGTAGAGGGTGTTGTTCCGGTAGTAGTTGTTGTAGACGTGCACGGGTTCGCCGAAGCGGACGCGTGGATGGCGCTGGGCCGTGCCGTCGAAGAAGTTGTGGTGGAAGCTGACCCGCAGCCTGCCTCGGTCCTGACTGCCGTTGGCGTCCGAGTGACCGATCAGCATGGTCTTGCTGTGGTCCTGGAAGTGGTTCCAGGAGACGGTCACGCAGTCCGCGCCGCGCACGATGTCGATCAGACCGTCCGCGCCCGTGCTGAAGGTGCAGTGGTCGATCCAGATGTGGTGCGAGGACTGCTGGATGCTGAGGGAGTCGTCCTCGGCACCGGTGAATCGCAGGTTCCGGATGATGACGTTCTGCCTGCGGTACATGTCCAGGCCGCCGCCGGTGATCTCCGCGTCGGTGCCCAGACCGATGATGGTCTTGTTCGAGCGGACGCCCTGCTTGCTGCTGATGCGCAGGGTGCCCGAGACCTGAACCACGTAGGGCTCGTTGCGGTCGCAGTAGTCCAGGAACGTGTCGGCGTCGGTGACGGTGACCACCGGGCCGCCCGCGCCGCCGGTGGTGCCGGACAGGCCCAGCGCGGGGACGCCCGCGAAGCCGTCGGCGGTCTGCGCCGCCAGGGCGGCTCGCGCCCGCCGTACGGCAGCGGGCGCGGCGGCCCACGCGCGCCCGCCCGTGCCGGTGGCCGGCAGGGCGGCGACGGCCGCGGTGGCGGCGGTGCCCACGAACAGGCCGCGGCGGGTGAGGGAGGGGAGGTTCCTCATCGTTGTCTCCGTTCCTCAGATCTTTCCGACGCCGGCGCCGGCCGGGACGACGGTCGGGACCTCGGCCGCCCGGTGCGGGGTGTAGGGGTAGTACGTGCGCGGCTCGACGACCGAACCCCGCGTCTCAACGGGGTGGTTGCACTCGACGAGGACGTTGTCGCGCGCGACCAGGCGGCCGAGGTCACCGCTGAAGTCCACGCGGGCGGGGTTGTTGACGCTGTGGAAGTAGTTGCCTTCCAGGACCACCCCGGCGTCCATGGCGGAGGCGACGCCGTAACTGTTGTCGCGGTAGTAGTTGTTGTAGACGTGCACCGGCTCGGCGAACCGGACGCGGGGATTGCGCTGGTCGGAGGCGTCGAAGTAGTTGTGGTGGTAGGTGACGCGCAGCCGTCCGCGGTCCTGTGCGGCGTTGTCGTCGTCGTGTCCGAGCAGCAGGGTCTTGTCGTGGTCGTGGAAGTGGTTCCAGGAGACGGTGACGAAGTCCGAGCCGCGCTTGATGTCCACGGCGCCGTCGTCGCCGTCGGAGAAGTCGTTGTGGTCAATCCAGATGTGGTGCGAGAACATCTGGACGTTGATCAGGTCGTCCGTGGCGCCGTCGAACGACAGGTTGCGGATGATGATGTTGTGCACCGTGTCAGCAGGGGGCGAGGTGACGGCGTCACTCGCCGGGAGGCCGATGTGCAGCCCGCCGCCGGTCAACCGGGCGGTGCTTCCCAGGCCGACGATGGTCTTGTCCGAGGCGACCGGGTGCATGCCGTCGCGGGAGCCGGTGGGCAGCGTGATCGTGCCACTGACCTGCACGACCAGGGGTTCGGGGCGGGAGATGTAGTCGAGGAACTGTGCGGTGGTGGCGGCGGTGACGACCGAGCCGCCCGTGCCGCCAGTGGTGCCGTTCTGCCCCAGTGCGCTGACACCCGCGAAGCCGTCGGCGGTCGTGGCGGAGGAGGAGGGAGGGGCGGAAAGGGCCGCGGTGGGGGAGGGGGAGCCGAACGGCGGGATGGTGAGGGCGGAGGCGATCAGCGCGGCGGCGATCAGTCCGGCTCGAGACGCGCGGCGTCTGAATAATCGCATGAGAGATAGCCCTTTCTGTACCGTCTTTCGGACGTGCCGAAGATGACGTTCCTTAACGGGCTGTACTGAGCGAATGACGACTCTCTTGAGAGCAAGCGCTTTCTGTGGAAAGTAGGGGCCTTGTCCTGGGCGCGTCAACAGGCGTGCACGCATGTGAAAGCGGACGTTCTCAACAGGAGCAGACAGGAGCGTGCGTGAGTGAACAGACGTCACACCCGTGGCGGCAGTCCGTGTCCGTACGGCCCGGCCACCCCGGCTTCCGGCAGGGCGCACCGGAGTGCCGCAACAGGTCGTCGCTGTCGCTGGTTCGGATGCCGGCTGATCGCCGTCCCGGTCTCGTCGCGTCGGGTGATGACGGCCCGGTCGCCGCCGTCGTACGCGGCCGCCAGGTTCACTTCCGGGGCGAAACGACGGCGGGGCACCGTCCGCAGCGCGTCGCGGACGGGCTCGGACGGGGCCCAGCCGCCGTCGACCACCGTCTGGGCCATCACCTGGCGCAGCCGGACGGCCTCACCCGGCTCACCCGGCCGGGCGCCGTTCGGGCTGGTGGCCCGCTGGCTGCCGTCGGTGCCGAACTGGAGTCGGAAGACCGCCGGTGCACCGGCCCGCCCGCCACCGGCCGGCGACATCCTGGATCTCCGCCCAGATGTCCCGCGGCCCCGAAGTCGTCACGTCCCACCGGCGGTGGCCGACAGCCCGCACGCGCATCCACGACCGGCACTCGGGCGCGCCGATCGTCAGGTTCTCGGCGCCGAAGTCGCGCACCAGGCCCGGATACAGGTGGTCCAGGGCCTTCCGTAGGGCGCGGATCGGGGAGCGGGCGAGGACGACGAGCGGGATCAGGAGCAGGAGGGTTCCGGCAGTCAGGGCGGGCCGGACACCGATCCACGTGCCCAAGGCGCCGGCGAGGAGCGCGGCCACGGGCCGGACGCCGGACGTCAGACAGGTGCTCACCACTTGCATCCGCGCCTGCATCCCGGTCGTGGTGACGATCTGGCGGATTGATCGCTGGGTGGTGCCCGCGGCACCGGCGCGGGCGAGTTGCAGGAAGAGCGCCGCACCGATCGTGATCTGCCAGGTAAGGCGGGGGGAGGCGAGCAGCAGCAGGAGCTGGGTGAGCGGGGTGACCGCGAGCGCGGCCAGCCCGCCACAGCGAGGTGTCGGCGGCAGAGGGGGGGCTCAGTGCAGGGCGGCACGGGGCACCTCCCTCGGCTCCGCCAGGAGCCCCCGCAGCACGTACCCGGGCTCGGCCTGGGCCAGCGGGCCGGGTCCGCTACCGGTGGATGTGCTCACCCTTCTCACCAGCCCAACTGAGAATAAATGGGGAGGCCTTCGGCGATCGCGGTGATGGCCGTGCGGGTATAGGAGACGATCGGGTCCGGCAGCTCGTCCCGCGGCCACCACTGCCAGGTCAGGCACTTGTCGGACTCGCGCACCTTGGGGGTGCCCTCCCAACGGCGAGCTCGGAGGACGAGCTGCATCAGGGGCAGGCTGCCCGAGGTGCCGCCGACGTGGACAACGTGTACGAGCTCCACGTCGGCGGGGTCGATGACCAGCCCTGCTTCCTCCCACGCCTCGCGAAGCAGGCACGCGAGGGCGGACTCCCGCTCGCACCGCCCGGCGAGGTAGTGCCAGGTACCGCCCGGGTATTTCGAGTCGGGGTGACGCAGGCCGAGAAGCACCCGGCCTTCGGCGTCTTCGAGGTGGAGGTGGACTCCGATGCCGTTCAGTACGGTCCGGCTGCCCCCGTCCCACACAGCGGGGGCCGCGACCGGCTTGTTGTCCGGGAGGTTCTCGGCCGCGTGCTGGTGCATCAGGTCCCGGTGGCGGGGCTTACAGGCCATCTCAATTGGCGAAGACGCCGCCCGTGGGAGTGCGGCGCAGGCGCGAGGGCTTGACCGTGATGTGAGACTTTCAGCATGGACATGGGGCGTGAGTCGCGGTGGGAGAAGGACGCGATGACGGTGGAGATCGTCTTCGCCCTGGTGACTGCCGCCGTGCTGGCTGGGTTGATTTTCGCCGTCGCCTGGACTCTCGCCCTGACCCTTGACCTCTCTGGATCGGCAGAGAGACACGTACTCGCGGGGGGCGTGCTGCTCGGAGCGATGGCCGGAGTGTGGCGTCTTGTGCGGGTGTTGCTTCGGTTCGACAAGCAGCGCCACTTGGGCCGCTGACCACGGATCTTTCCATCAGGGCCGGTAGCCTCCCAGCGCGGGGATCGTTGAGCGGCTGGTGCCGGATGAGCTGTGGGAGCTGTTCCAGCGGGTGGTTCCGGAGGCGCCGTCACGACCGCAGGGAGGCGGCCGGCGCCGTCACGGCGACCGTGAGGTGCTGGCTGCGATCGCGTTCGTGGCGACCTCGGACTGCACGTGGCAGCAGTTGCCGGCGGCGTCCTTCGGGCCGTCCGGCGCGACGGCCCACCGCAGGTTTACTGAGTGGACGAAGGCCAGAGTCCGGGCCAGGCTGCACCGCCTGGTCCTCGACGAACTCGGTGCCCGTGGCGACCTGGACTGGTCGCGGTGTGCGATCGACTCGGTGAACATGCGGGCCCTGAAAAAGGGGGACCTGACGGGTCAGAATCCTGTTGACCGGGGCAAGCTCGGCTCGAAGATCCACCTGATCACCGAGCGGACCGGTCTGCCCCTGTCCGTCGGCATCTCGGGTGCCAAGGTCCACGACAGCCGGGCCCTGATCCCGCTCGTGAAGGGCATACCCCGATCCGGTCCCGTCGAGGACCCCGTCGGCGCAGGCCCGCCAAGCTCCACGCCGACAAGGGCTATGACTACCGCCACCGGCGGCAATGGCTGTCACGGCGCGGCATCCAGCACCGCATTGCCCGCAAGGGCGTTGAGACCTCACAGCGACTCGGCCGGCACACTCCCATGACACGTCCCCCGGCGTCCGCCCTCACCTTCAGAGCCTCCCGCTGGTCAGCAGAACAGAGGTGCAACCGGCCTCCGAGTGCTCACCCCCACCCAGATGAACAGCAGTTGCATCGACTAACCTTGTTCCTTAACTACCAAGATCTTCCGGTCTTGCCGATCGCCTTGAGGGTCTCGGGGAGTTTGACGGTCCTGCCGACGTCGTAGCGGGGTGCCCGGTGTCTCTTCCTGGCGCCGGGTGGCCGTCCGGGGCCGGCGCCGCGGGGTTTGGGAACACGGGCCGGGCAGGCGAGGTGAGCGCGGATGTTCCTGAACTCCCGGCCGACCCGGGCGGGGGTGAGCCGGCCGGAGACGGTGGGCCTCTCCCAGGGCCGGCGGAGGTCCACGGCGACGTGGGCGCGGGCGATGGAGTGCAGCATCCGCAGCCCTCCGGCGGTCTTCGACAGCACGTCCAGCAGGTTCACCGGCTCGTCCGGAAAGACGCACTGCCACTGCCGCGGTCGGTGTCCTCCTTCGATCCGCGGTCCCGGGTGATGTAGCCGTCGAGGATCGCGGTGGTCCCGCCGAGCACGGTCAGCTCCACCACCGCGCCCACGCTCACCGCGCGGGCGCCCCCCGAGCCGTTGTCCCACGACGTTCGCGAAGACCGCGACCGCGGCGTTCAGGGCCGGGAAGACGGTGACGCGTGCGCCTCGCATCGTGGGAGTGAAAGGGTGCGCGGGACGGCCGGGACAGGAGTACTCGTGTTCGATGGGCCCCTTACCATGGCGCGGGGCAGCGGACGTGCAAGAAGGTGCCGATCCCGGCCGGCAGCCTGCCCGGTCGGCAGGACCGTCTGTACATGCGGGATGCCCGGCCGAACTCTTCTCAAGGACGAATCAGAACCATGCGCGTGCTCCTGGTCGAGGACGAAGAAGATCTGCGGTATGTGATTGCGGCGGGGCTGAGGGACGCCGGGTACGCCGTCGACGCCGTACCCGACTGGCCCGACGCGGACGTCATGCTCGACCTCGTGCCCTACAGCTGTGTGGTGCTCGACCGCATGGTTCCGTCCGGGGACACGCTGTACCCGCTCCAGGAGCGCCGCCGCCGTGGATGGAGCACGCCGGTGCTGTGCCTCACGGCCCTGAACGAGGTTCCGGACCGTGTAGACGGCTTCCGTTCCGGAGCCGACGATTATCTGGCGAAACCGTTCGCCATGGTGGAACTGGTACTGCGCGTCGGCAGTCTTGTCCGCCGCGCCCCGCAGCGGCTGCCCGTTCACCTGAGTCACGCCGACGTCGAGCTGGACGAGGCCCGACGCGAGGTGCGCCGCGCCGGAGTCCTGCTGTATCTGACTCCCAAGGAATACGCGGTCCTGCGCCAGTTCCTGCTGCACCGTGACGAGGTTCTCACCCGCACCACGCTGATCGAACGCTGCTGGGACGAGATGGCCGACCCGGTCTCGAACGTCGTCGACGCGGTCGTGGCGGGTCTGCGGCGCAAGCTCGGCCCTCCTCCCCTGATCCGTACTGTGCGCGGCCACGGGTTCCGGCTCGCGGACGGCGCGGAACAGTCATGACGGGCGGCGCCGAGGACAGCGGCCGGCGCCTGCGGCCCGCAACGGCCCGCAGGCGTCTGGTGCGTCTGCAACGGCGGCTGACCCTGGCCTACACGCTGATCACACTGGCCGGGGTGGGAGCGCTGTGCTGGCTGGTGATCCGCACCGACGGACGGTCCTGGCAGGCCGCCGAGTACGAGGAGATGCGCCGCCGGGCGGCGGTGACGGCATCACTGCTCTACTACACCGACGCCGGGCTCCAGCTCGACGGCCTGTACGACGACGAGGCGACCAGCGGCCGTCCCCAGGTGCTCGTGCTCCAGGCACGGGGCGACGAGATGCGGCGTGTGTTCGTCTCACGCGGTGCCGCAGCGGACGCCCGGCCCGACACGGTCACCCGGGTGGCGCGTACGGCGATGGCACGCGACGACACCGTACGCGCGAAGGGCCGTACGCGTGCGGGACATCCGGTGTACCTGCTGGCGCTGCCCTTCTACCACGACGTCACGCAGAAGACGTCGGGTGCCGTGGTCGTGGTCGGCGATCCCGCGAAGGGCCAGGCTGAACACCGCCGACTGGTGGTCGCGGTGCTGTCCGGTTCCGGTCTCCTGGTGCTGTTGGCGGCCGTGACCGGCCACGTGCTGTCCGGACGGAGTCTGCGTCCCGCGGCGGAGGCACTCGACGCGCAGGAGCGGCTGCTCGCCGACGCGGCACACGAACTGCGCACTCCCGTGGCCGTGATGCGCGCCTCGGTGGACCTGGCGGACGCCGACCCGGACGGGCTGCGCCTGCACCTGCCGCGCCTGCGACGGGCCACGGACCGCATGACGGGCGTTGTCGACAACATCCTCACCCGCGGCCGGGTCCAGGCGGGGAACGCCTTCCATCCCGTCCCGCTGCGTCTGGATCAGCTCGTGGAGCAGGTCTGCGAGGAATTGCCGCCCTCCCGGCACACGGTGACACCGCACCTCGAGCCGTCGGTGGTGACGGCCGATCCGGAACTGGTGCGGACCGCGGTGCACAACCTGCTCGTGAACGCGCTGCGGCACGGGCGTACCCCTGGCGACCCGCAGGCCAGGGCCGAGGTGGACGTCACGGTCGGCGGCGCAGCCGTGACGGTGGCCGACCGGGGCGTCGGGGTCGACCCGGACGCCCTGTCCGGCCTGCTCGTCCGCTTTCGCTCCCCCGGCGGCGGCACCGGCATCGGCCTGTCGCTGGTGCAGGAGGTCGCGGCTGCGCACGGCGGGAACATCACCGTACGGCGGCGGCCCGGCGGCGGGGCTGCTTTCGTCCTCACGCTGGAGCCGGCGCAGCGATCGGCAAGATGCCGCTGGGCACCGCGACGGTCCCCGGACCGGAATCCCGCCTCATGAAATCCTCACGGTCCGCGGCTCAGAATGTGCACACCATTACGTACCTTGCACAGGAGACCGTGTGTCGAACCATGCCGCTGTACCTTTCTTCCGCCGCAGGAGTACCGCTGTCGCCGGGGCGGTCGGTGCCGCGACCGCCCTGGGGATCGGTATGACACTGTCCAACGTCTTCGCGGCACCTTCCGTCGGGACGGCGGCGCCGAAGGTGGTGCTGCCCACGGCCAACGCGACGTTCGACTATCAGATCGGCGGCGCGTACACCCCTGCCAAGGGGGTGACCGCCCTGTCGCGTGACCGGTCGGCCAAGCCCGTGGAGGGTCTTTACAACGTCTGTTACATCAACGCGTTCCAGGCGCAGCCCGACGCCCTGGACTGGTGGCAGAAGAACCATCCCGACCTCGTCCTGCAGGATGAGGACAAGCGCCCGGTGATCGACGAGGACTGGGACGAAGCGCTCCTGGACACATCGACCGCGGACAAGCGCGTCCGGCTCGCCGACGTGGTCGGTCAGTGGGTGGACGGCTGCGCCAAGAGCGGGTTCCAGGCCGTGGAGCCGGACAACCTCGACTCCTACGAGCGTTCGGACGGTCTTCTGACCAAGGCCCACAACGAGGCGTTCGCCGAGCTGCTGGCCAAGCGGGCACACGCCGCGGGGCTGGCCATCGGCCAGAAGAACACCGTCGACATGCTGGCGGACCGCGCGA
The DNA here is from genome assembly GCF_040302425.1 of Streptomyces sp. NPDC126497. Taxonomy (NCBI): domain Bacteria; kingdom Bacillati; phylum Actinomycetota; class Actinomycetes; order Kitasatosporales; family Streptomycetaceae; genus Streptomyces; species Streptomyces sp. NPDC126497. The sequence goes on along the minus strand of NZ_JBEORT010000004.1, from coordinate 39,235 downwards.
AGATCGGCTTCGACTTCGCCGTCGCCGAGGAGTGCGGTCAGTACAACGAGTGCGGCGACTACGCCAAGGCGTATGCCGATCGTGTCTTCGTCATCGAGTACAAGAACAGCGGTTACAGCAGAGCCTGCGCGGACTTCGGCGCGAAGCTGAGCATTGTCCAGCGCGACCTGGACGTCTCCCCGCGCGGCTCCGCTGGTTACACCTTCCGCACCTGCTGACGTGAGGTGACGGCCCACGGTTCCCTCCGGGTGACAAGGCGGAGGAGAGCCTCGTCACCCGCCGTCCCATCGTCTCCGGACGATGGGAACAACACAGCTCGCAGCGGCAGAGCTATGCCGAGTTCCCGCATGGCGGTCGACGGGTTCGCCTTCCGAGGTCACGTCCGCTTGCTCCTATGTCAAGCAGCTGCTGCGAGGTGGGTCTGCGGCTCCTCGGCAGGGCGAGCGTCGCGGCGCAAGGCCCGGTAGACGACGTCGGAAAGCCTGCGTTTGAAGGCGCGGATTGATGTGAAGTTTCCCCGTGATCTCGGACACGTGATCGTTATGCTGCGAGGGCGTGCTGATGCCGCTGCCTGGTCTCGCCGGGGTGGGATAGCCGAAGGTCTTGTGCTTGAGGCTGTCCCGTAACTGCTGGTCAGAGGCGAGATGATCTTGTCGTGGCTGGTGTGATCACGGCGTCGGAGCCCTCGTGGACAGGCCCGTTCACCGGGCTGAGCCCGCGACAGTTCAACAAGCTGATCACCGCGCTGCGGCGCGAGGGGGCCGATCCGGTCCGCAAGGGCCGGCCCTGGTCGCTGCCGTTGGAGGACCGGGTGCTGCCGGTGGCCGCGTACTGGCGCACCAACCTCACCCTGCGCCGGCTCGCCCCGCTGTTCGGTGTCTCGAAGTCGGCGGCCGACCGGATCGTCGCCCACCTCGGACCGGCTCTCGCCCTCCAGCCCCGGCGGCGCTTCCGCAAGGACACCGTGCTCATCGTGGACGGCACGCTGGTCCCCACCCGCGACCGGACCGTGGCCGCCTCCGGCAAGAACTACCGCTACTCCACCAACCACCAGGTCGTCATCGACGCCGGCACCCGCCTCGTCGTCGCCGTCGGCAAGCCGCTGCCCGGCAACCGCAACGACTGCCGGGTCTGGCAGGAATCCGGCGCGAAGGCCGCCGTCGGCACCACCCCCACGGTGATCGCCGACGGCGGCTACCGCGGCACCGGCCTGACCATCCCGCACCACCGCCGACACAAGAACGAGGAACTGCCGGATTGGAAGGAGGAGCACAACGCCTCCCACCGCAAGGTCCGCGCCCGCGTCGAGCGCACCTTCGCCCGCATCAAGAGCCGGAAGATCCTGCGCGACTGCCGCCTCAGAGGCGACGGAGTCCACCACGCCATGCTCGGCATCGCCCGCCTGCACAACCTCACCCTCACCGGATGACAGGTAAACAAGCAGGTCAACCAGCATGTCCCAGAGCATGTACGGGACACCGTCTAGTCTTCTGAGACAGGAATTCCATTTAGAGGTCCTGACAAAGGCGTTGGACGTGTCGGTGGGTGATGAGGCAGGTGGCGAGGCCGAGGAAGGCTTCGTGGATGTCGTCACGTCGTTCCCAGCGGATGCGCAGGCGGTGAAAGCCGTGGAGCCAGGAAATCGTCCGCTCGACGACCCGGCGGAAGATGCCCAGGCCGACCAGCCAGTCGATGTCCCCGGTGGCGTCCGCCTGGGCCTGGATCTGCTGCAGGGCCCGGGTGAACACGCCGTCGATCGCGTAGCGGCGGAAGCGGGTGTAGACCGTCTGCCACGGCCCGTAGCGTTCGGGCAGGTCACGCCACGAGATGCCGGTGCGGATCTTGTAGACCATCCCGTTGATGACCTGGTGGTCCGACACCCGGGGCCGTCCCGTCGCGGCCCGCGGTATCAGCGGAGCGAGCAGCTCCCATTCCTGATCAGTGAGTTCATGACGGTGTACCACCCCACCATGCTCCACCGCCCGATGATCCTTGAAGACGGACCCGAGTTCGCCCACAAACACGGCATGCGCCGCTGCCGCTACCGAGGGCAGGGAAAGGCACACGTCCAGCGCGTTCTGACGGCCATCGCCGTCGACATCGAACGCCTCAGCGGACTCCCACCCATCGAGGAAGCCTCCATGCCCCGCCGGCCACCGCCTTCCAGAACTACCTCGACCGACGCGAGATCCCCCGGCCGAAGTCGTGGCGAAGCCTGGGCAGCTGACCTCGACGACTTCAAGGTCCCCGACTTAAAGATCCCCGCTTCGTCGCGCGCGAGGTCTACCACCACCTGACCAGCGCATTCAGCGGCACACCCGGGCCGTCTCCTACAGCTTGACGATCTATAGAAGCTTCAGAGTCAAGTGATCGACTGTCGTCGGTCATCGAGGAAGCCGGCCTGTTGGTGACCTCGCGTGATCTCCCGGGGCGTGCCGGCTCCATGACCCGCCCGCCTCTCCGATGAAGCGGCTGGTGGTCTTGTCGTGGTAGCCGGGGGCGTCCGCGACGACGGGGCCGGGTGGTCCGAGGAGTTGCCGTCGAGCGGCCGGCAGCGGGCAAGGAGCCGGCCGTGCACGGTGGGCACGGCGCTGACGCGCAGGGTGCGGCCCTGGCCGCATCGGCAGGCGGGACGCCTCCGGGACCTCACTCGAAGCAATTACTTGGCTAGCCACACAATCGGTGTTACTTTTATGTGGTCGGCCACAGAAAGTGGTCGGTGCGGCACCCCACACGAGGAGACCCCCGTCATGAAGGCCATCGTTTTCGACACGTTCGGCGGCACCGAGGTCCTGCACGAGGCAGAGATCGACATTCCGCAGCCCGGCCCCGGCCAGGTCCGTGTGCGGGTACGGGCCGTCGGCGTCAACCCTGTGGACGGCAAGATCCGCTCCGGTGGCATGGAGGCCATCTTCCCCACCACGCTGCCCGCCGTGCCCGGCGGGGAGATCGCCGGTGTGGTCGACGCCGTCGGCGAGGACGTCGACCACCTGAAGGTGGGGGACGAAGTCCTGGGCTGGTCCGACACCGGCTCCTACGCCCAGTACGCCCTGGCGTCCGCGGCCGTCCTCGCGCCCAAGCCGGCCGGCCTGGACTGGACACACGCCGCCGCCCTGCCCGTGGCGAGCGACGGTGCCGAACGCGTGCTGGACCTGCTCGGCGTCACCTCGGGTGAGACGCTGCTGATCCACGGAGCGTCCGGCGCGCTCGGCACCATCGCCGTCCAGCTCGCCGTCGCACGCGACGCCCGCGTCATCGGCACCGCCGGACCGGCCAACCAGGAGTACGTCACCTCGCTCGGCGCGACCGCGCTGGTCTACGGGGACAACCTGGTCCAGCGGGTCCGCGAGCTCGCCCCCGACGGGGTGGACGCCGTCTTCGACGCCGCGGGCAAGGGCGCACTGGAGGACTCCATCGTCCTGCGCGGCGGCACCGACCGGATCGTCACCACCGCCGACTTCCGCGCCCGTGAACTCGGCGTCGTCTTCGCCGAGGGCCCGCAGCGCCGCTCCGCCGCACGGCTGGCCGAACTGGCCCGGCAGGCCACCGACGGCACACTGGTGACCACGCTCAGCGCCACCTACCCGCTGGCGGAAGCCGCCAAGGCGCAGCAGGCCAGCGACGGCGGCCACAACCGCGGCAAGATCGTCCTCACCGTCAACTGACCACCCACCCGCATGACCAGGGAGCAGCAATGACCGACACCACCTCACCGGAGCTACCGGACGCGGCGCGCGACGGGCGATTGAGCTACGCCATCTTCCAGCTCGCCCGTGCGCACCGCGGCCACGCCGCCGCCATGCTGCGCGCCCTGAACCTGCACCCGGGACAGGAACTGCTGCTGATGCAGCTCTTCGACCGCGACGGCCGGACACAGGCGGAGCTTCTGGAGCGGGTCGGCCTCGACCACTCCACCGTCTCCAAGTCACTGCGCCGCATGCAGGAGGCCGGACTGCTCACCCGGGAGCCCGCTGCCCACGACCGGCGGGTCATGGTGGTCAGCCTCACCGATGCCGGCCGCGCCCTGCGGGAGCCCATCGCCGACATGTGGCGCACCCTGGAGCAGATCTCCGTACGCGATCTGACCCCTGACCAGGTCGAGATGTTCACCACGTGTGCGCGCATCATCGAGAAGTCGGTCAGGGACCACAGCCGGCAGGCACCCGCCGAGTGATCAGGCACGGGCGGGCGGCCCGCTTGCCGGTCGCACCGCCCCCACCCCGCGCGGAGCGAGGGCGCCCCGAGGGCAGCCCTCGCCGCCCGGGGCGACAAGGACCCTCCGCGGACGCCTCGACGCCGCGTAGGAGCACGCATCACCGCGGCGGTGGAGGAATGCGCGTCCACGCACGTCGGCGCGCCGCAGACCCGCCGACGCCATACGGGTGCAGATCCCACCGTTCCGGCCGGTGCACCGAAACCACTCGCGGAGCAGCCGCGCCGCGGTCGGCTCTTCTTCTCTTCCATCCTCCGTGACAGCAGGGAGATTTCCATGACGGACGCATTCACCCCGATCGATGTGGCCGGCCGGTCGATGGCCAACCGCATCGTGATGGCGCCGATGACCCGCAGCCGGGCCTACGGACCGGGAGCCACCGCGACCGATCTGATGGCGACCTACTACAGCCAGCGCGCGAGTGCCGGCCTCATCGTCACCGAAGGGATACAGCCTTCGCCGGTCGGCCAGGGATACCCCGACACATCGGGCCTGCACGCGCCGGAGCAGGTGGCCGCCTGGCGCAAGGTCACCGACGCCGTCCACCGTGAAGGCGGAGTGATCTTCGCGCAGCTGATGCACACCGGCCGCATCGGCCACCCCAGCCTGCTTCCCTCCGGCATGACCCCCGTCGCGCCCTCACCCGTCGCCGCGAAGGGCCAGGTGTTCACTCATCAGGGGCCGATGGACTTCGTCACCCCACGAGAGCTGGACGCCGACGCCATCGCCCGCACCATCGCCGACTTCACCGACGCGGCACGCAACGCGATCGCCGCCGGCTTCGACGGGGTGGAGATCCACGGTGCCAACGGCTACCTGATCCACCAATTCCTCGCACCCAACACCAACCGGCGCACCGACGACTGGGGCAGCGACGTCGCCGGCCGGGTCCGCTTCGGCCTGGAAGTCGCCACCGCTGTTGCGGAAGCGATCGGCGGCCACCGCACCGGCTTCCGCATCTCGCCCGGAAACCCCTACAACGACATCGCCGAGACGGACGCGGTGGATGTGGAGAACACCTACACCACCCTGGTCACCGAGCTCGGCAACCTGGACCTCGCCTACCTGCACATGATCGAAGGCCCCGACCGGACACTGACCACACGTCTGCGCAAGACGTGGCCCGCCACGTTCGTCCTCAACCCGCTCACCCACCCCGAGCCCACCGGCCCGGACGCACTCGCCCTCGTCCAGAACGGCACCGCGGACATGATCGCCTTCGGAGCGCTGTTCCTCGCCAACCCCGACCTGCCCGCCCGCCTGGCCGCCCGGGGCCCGTACAACACACCGGACCCCGCCACCTTCTACGGCGGCGACCACCACGGCTACACCGACTACCCGCACCTGTAGGGTGCCGACGCTGGAGCGGGGAAAGCCGGGCGACGTCCTCGTCCCGGACCTCGCAGCCCACGCAGAACACACCTGATGAGACGCTGTTCGCGGCCATCGTCCACTCACAGATGGCGGACGGTGAGTACCAGGAGACCTTCGGAACGGCGCTGAGTTTCACCGTCGATAAGGGCGTGACCGCTGGGTGTCTCCATCTAACCGCGGGAGCCGGCTCAGGTGGTTGCGACCTGGCGGGAGTGACAGCGGGCGAGGGGGGCGGGGTACGTGCACGGCAGAGCCAGGAAGTAACCAGAAAGCACAGCCGAGCAGAACTGAAGGAGCGGGGTGTGACTCCGATGCGACAGAGTAGCGACTGGACTGTACTGGCATACAAGGGCCTGGGCGGAGCCCCGATGTGGGTCGTGATCGGCCTCCTCGTCCTGGGGCTGGTATGGGTCGCCGTCGCGGCATCGAGGAAGCGCAAGTGACCGGGTTCGACACCCGCCGGTAGCGGAGACTTTCGGCTCCGTGGAACCTCACTGAACGCCCTTCTGGTCCTACGACCGGATCGGCAACGAGACCGTCGGCGCCTCCATCTCCGAAGGAACCCGCACCGGCGAAACCTGGACCGACCACAGCCGGATGACGTCGATCACCGTCGGCGGCACGACCTGCACCGGCCAGTACGGCTCCACCGACCGGAGCGAGCGCATCAGGCTCGGTGACACGTTCTTCCACAACGGCCCGCTCGGGCTCTCCGCCACGACCACGGCCGACATGGACATGGGATTCAACCGGGAGCCGGGGGCACGTTGAACTCCATGACGACCGGGGGAAATTCGTACTACTGAGCCCATTCCGGCTTCAGGTGACAGCCGATCGGCGCTGTGTCGCGGACATCTGGTAGACCCTGGCCATGACGTTCTTGGCGGTGGTCGAGGGTGATGTGGGCGGGTGGCGCATCGATCGGGATGCGCTGACCGACGCGATCCATGCCCGGTGGTCTGAGGTAGAGACCGACTCGATGCACCGCAGCGAAGTGCGCAGCTTCATATGGCAGTTCAAGACGGAGAACGGCCCAGGTGAGGCGTATCTGCACGAGGACGATACCTGCCTGTACATGGACGTCTGGGAGCAAGACGCGATCTGGTTGGCGATCGTCTTCCGCAGGCTGACACCCATGGACCTTGACCTGGTGTTCTGCGATGAGGGCTATACCTTCGACGTTCGTCTGCGGGCTGGGACGACCGAGGCCGAATTGACGGACCTGGTGAATGCTGCGGGTTGATCTCAGCCCGTGGCGGCGAGCTGGAGGACCAGAACGGCTTGGACGAGGCTCGTGATCCGGGTCGTCGAACAGCGGAGTTTGCGGAGGAGGCGCCAGGACTTGAGGGTGGCGATGGCCTGCTCGACCAGTGCACGGATCTTTGCGTGGGACCGGTTGACGGCCTGCTGGCCGGTGGAGAGGCTGCCCCATCGGCCGCGGTAAGGGAGACGGACCGTGCCGCCTGCGCCCTGGTAGCCCTTGTCTGCCCAGCAGGTGATGCCGGCCTCGGCGAGTGCCTCGATGATGCTGTGCTCGCGTGCGGCCCGGACGTCGTGGACGGCGCCGGCCAAGGCTGGTGAAACCCACATCAGACGCCCCTTCGGATCGGCGATTCGGTCGATGGGCAGGAGCGTCCCGCTCAGGATCACGTACGCCTTCGCCGACGCCGCTCGTACGGCTTCGGTGAGGGCGGCCAGGAGGTTGACGGCCTCGGTGATGTATCGGTAGGCGGTGGTGGTGCCGATCCCGAATCCGGCCGCGAGCTGGGCGTAGGGCTGGCCGTTACGCAGGTGGGCGAGGGTGAGCAGGGCCTGTCGGCCTGCGTTCAGGCGCCGCCATCGGGTTCCGAGAGCGCGGCGGTGCTCCCTCAGGCGAGCGGCGAGGAAGCGCAGGGCAGAGCTGAACACGTCGACGCCGGACGGGTAGACAAGCATGCGAAGCCTCTGGTGGACACGGTTCTCTTGGCCGAAAACCCATCTACCAGGGGCTTCATCTGTTTGTCATCCCAACTTCCCAGCTGGCATGGGAGGTTGGAAAGGGCTCCCTACGTTGTTCTGCGGGATGCGGTGGGCCCCTCGTATGGTTCACCCACCCAGGGGTGCCGGGTGTGGTTCAAAAGGCTCTGCCGCTTGTGGCTCTCAGTGATTGGCCGCCCGATGCCCCACGACGACTCGGCTGCCAATTAGGAATTGCGAATGATTGCTGAGTAGGGAATCGACAGCGAGGTCGTCCGTCGGGAGGCATCAGAACCACCCCTCACGGAGGCACCACATGGCCATGATCTGGGCCGGCATCGACGCGGGCAAGACCCACCATCACTGCGTCGCGATCGATGAGAGCGGCCGCCGGCTGCTGTCACGACGCGTCGCCAACGACGAACCCGAACTGCTCGAACTCCTCAACACCGTCCTGACCTTGGGTGACGACGTGACCTGGGGCATCGACCTGGCCGACGGCGGCGCCGCCCTGGCCATCACGATCCTGTTCAACCGCGGCCAGCAGATGTATCACATCTCCGGCCGGCCCATTCATCGCGCCTCCGAGAGCTACCGCGGCGAAGGCAAAACCGACGCCAAGGACGCCGCCGTCATCGCCGACCAGGTCCGCATCCGCCGCGACCTGCACCCTTACGCACCGGCGACGAGACCGTCACCGACCTCAAGATCCTCACCGGCCGGCGCACGGACCTGGTCGCCGACCGCACCCGCACCATCAACCGGCTCCGCGCCCAGCTCACCGACATCTTCCCCAGCCTGGAACGGGCCCTGGACCTCACCAACACCGGCCCCCTCATGCTGCTGACCGGCTACCAGACCCCGGCCGCGCTCCGCCGGACAGGCAAGAAGCGGCTCGAGACCTGGCTGCGCAACCGCAAGGTCCTGCGCGCTGACCGGCTCGCCGAAACAGCTCTGGAAGCCGCCGGACGCCAGCACACCAGCCTGCCCGGCGAGAAACCGACCGCCCAGATGGTGCACACCCTGGCGGCGGAGGTGCTGTCCCTCAACCAGCAGGCTGCCGAGCTCGACAAGGCGATCGAGGCCCGGTTCCGCGAACATCGGGACTTCGAAGTGATCACCAGCATGCCCGGCCCGGGCGTGATCCTCGGTGCCGAGTTCCTGACCGCCGGGCCGCAGGAACCGGGGGTCCTGAACGGCGGGCCCGTAGCGCGGCCGAAGTGGTAGAGGGCCGAGCTGGCCTACGGGGCCTGCCCCCATCGGCATCGTGCACGTCAGACAGCAGCAGTATGGCTGCCTGTGCCCGTGAGGGTGGCGGGTCGTGCGAGTGGTGTGGATCAGTGGGCCGTGTCAGCCGGCTGACGGGGTGAGGCTGGTGCGGTCGAACGGGCCACCATGCGCGGCGGCGTACGTGATGGCGTCATTGACGGCATCGAGGCCGAACGGCCGGACCCGTTCGGGGGCGAGATCCAGAGTGCCCGAGGCGAGGAGCCGGATGATGCCGACATTGGCTGGGCGCGGGTACATCCACTGCCCGCGCACGGTGACCGAGTTGCGCATGATCCACGGGTACGGGAGTGCGAGGTCGTCGCCACCGAGCATGCCGACGCCGCCCATGAGGACGACGCGGCCGTACTCGCGCACGCTCATGGCCGCCGCACGCGAGGCCGAGCTGGGTGCGCTCGGCGGGAGCAGGTCGATCACCATGTCGATCGGGCCGTCGGCTGCTGCAGACATCGCCGCGCGGTCGGTGGCCTCGTCCCCGGTCAGCGGGACCGGGCGCAGACGCGGACCGAACCGGTCGGCGAGCAGGTCGAGCGCGGCCTTGTTGCGGCCGGGGGCGACCACGCGGCCCGCGCCCATCGCGAGCGCGACCGCGACAGCGCTGCTGCCGAGGTTGCCGGTGGCCCCGCTGACGAGCAGCGTCTCGCCGGCCGCGAGCCCGCCTGTCAGCAGCCCGCCGTAGGAGATGGTGTGCACCGTGAGCGCGGCCCAGCGGGCCGGATCCTCCCCGGCCGCGGCGGGCAGCGGGTAGACGTTCTCTGTCGGGACCCGCATGAGCTCGGCGAACGCGCCGTCGTGCAGGTACTCGGCGAGCCGCGCGCCGCCCTCGCCGCGCGAACTCCAGCCCTGGAGCGTGATGTCGGGCGTCAGGGCGTCGTCCCGCGAGCGCACCGTCGAGTCGCACCACACCAGGTCGCCGGCCTGCAGCCGGGTGGCGTCCGGGCCGACGTGGAGGATCCGCCCCACCGCGCCGACACCGGGTACGACAGGGGGGACAAGAGGGTAGTTCCGTTTGCCGCTGAAGACTTCGGCCGCGTAGGGCGCCACGTTGGCGGCGAGGACCTCGACCACCACCTCACCGCCCCCGGCCTCGGGGTCTGGTACCTCCCGCACCGCGAGTGGGGCGCCGAACCGCGTCAGAACTGCTGCTCGCACGTGATGACCTCCGTGTTGTCCGTGCTCTTGAGATCGACACTAGGAGCGGGACGAGCATGCAGGAAGCGAGGATCCGGCATCTGTGGTATGCGTATCCCGCATGGACGTCTCCAGCGCGGGACTGCGGGTCCTGCGGCAGATCGCCGAGTCCGGCAGCTTCACCGCGGCAGCTGCCCGGCTCGGATACACGCAGTCGGCCGTCTCCCGCCAGGCCGCCGCCCTCGAACGCAGCGTCAGTACCACCCTGTTCGAACGCCGCCCGGACGGGGTACGGCTCACTCCCGCCGGCTTGACCCTGCTGCGGCACGCCCACACGGTCCTCGCCTCGCTCGCGGCGGCCGAGCGTGAGCTCACCGGGACCGTCCCACGGACCGAACCTGTACGGCTCGGGGCAGTCCTGAGCGCGGGTTCGGCGATCCTGCCCGCCGCACTCGCACACCTCGCGGTGGCCGACCCGCAGATCACGGTCACCACCCGCGAGGGCACCACACCCACCCTGATCCGGGCGCTGCGCGCGGGCTCGCTCGACCTCGCCGTGCTGACATCCCGACCACCCCACCGTCCCTTCGACGGCGACTCGCCGCGTCTGCACCTCGAGGCCGTCGCGGACACCGAACTGGTCGTGGCGGTGCCTTCGACCGGAGAGTTCGCCGGGCGCACCACGGTGCACGTCGACGAGCTGGTCGACGCCGCTTGGATCGCCACCTCGTCATCAGGCGGCGAGCCGCTGCTCGGCGTCTGGCCCGGCCTGCCCGGACGGCCGCGCATCATCCACTCCGCGCGCGACTGGCTGACCAAACTCCAGCTGGTCGCCGGCGGCTTCGGCGTGACCACAGTGCCCTTCCCCCTCTCACCGGTACTGCCGCCGGGGGTAAGCCTGCTGCGCGTCGACGGCGCACCCCCCGAGATCCGTCGTGTGCTCGTGGCACGCCTCGGCGGCCACCCCACTCCGGCGATCACGGCCGTCACCCGAGCGATCACTTCGACCGCCTGAACCGCCGCCACCGCCGGCCTGTTCTTCGCGGTACTGACGCCCGGCTCCGCCGCCGTCACAGCATGGCATCACGTACATGACGGTCCAACCTGCGGACACGCGAGCGAGCTGGTCCGGGCTCGCAGCCCGGGGCGGGCTGCTACAGCGAACTCCAGATGCTCCACGCTGCCCGCGGCTACGCCTGAGCAGTGGCGTGGTGGCGTGGACAAGTCAAGGGGGATCCGGGCCGCTGCCCTCACAAGTCGAAAAGGCCCGAAACCGCCTGTCCCAAGCCGAAGAATCGGAACGCTCAAACGGCCGACTCGCAGCTCACCGGCAACTTCAGTCACTCAGTCGCACCAGCCCGGTGCACTCCGTCTGAGGGGCCTGGTGACAACACGCTGCCTCGGCGACAGCTATCGTGCTTCGGCTCAACAACTGTGCCGAAGCACGGCAGTTGTTACCATTGGCATCCTCTGGCCTGCGGCTTCAGTAGGGCAAAGCATGGTGGTTGTCACCGATGCGGCGCACTGCCTGTCACCAGCGGCAAGCGAAGCAGGGGCGATGTCACCGCGTTCGGCTTCTGGTGAGCAGGGTGCCGAGCGGCGGCCCTCGGCGATCACGGGCCATATTTCCCGCGCCCTACGCGAACCCCGCCTCCTACGATCACCTGGTACGACTGCTGGAGGGGCGGGAATGCTTGAGGACATCGAGGACGGGACAGCGGCAGCAACGCGGCTCGCGGGTGGTGCGCCGCTTCACAGCACGCTTGATGTCGCCGACCCCGCTGACTGGCTCGCGCTGGACGCAGGAGTGCGTGAGGTGGCCTGGCACCGCCCGCAGTTCCTGCCGGGGTGGGAGCACTCCGCCCCACTGCCCGCCGACCTGACTCAGCTCGGCGAGTCCCGGCTCGCACTCGCTCTCTGCCACCGCGACGGGCGGATCCGCCAGGAGGCGGTGCGTCAGTCGGTCCGGTACCCCGGTCTGCTGCCGTTGGTCGTGATCCGTTGCGCCGACTGGGTCGGCCCGGTGCGCGAGCACGCGCGGCGGCTGCTGTGCGAGGCACTGAACGTGGACTCGGCCCTCCACCTCGCGCCGCTCATCCTCCGCGTCGGCCGCCGCGACAGAGGTGCCTTCGGCGTCGATGTGCTCAGGCAGATCCTGTCCCGGGCATCCCACGGGCAGCTCGCTGTTCTCTTCGCTGACCCCGATCGCATCGTCCGGCGGTTCGCGTACCGGCTGGCCATCGAGGGCCGACTGCTCCGTCCCGCTGAGCTGGCCCGCGCGGCCGCCGGGGACCAGGACACCGTGGTCCAGGACCTGTGTGCCACAGCGGCGCTCACGGCTCTGGGGGATGAGGGTGTTCACGAGGGTGTGCTGCCTCCACTGCTGTCCGCACGCAACCCGCGTGTCCGTTCGGCCGGCGTCACCGCGCTGAGACGGGCAGGGCGACCGAAGCAGGCGGAGCCGTTTCTCAGCGACCGCTCCGCGCTCGTGCGTGCCTGTGCCCGGTATGTCGTACGACAGCAGGGGGGTGACCCGGCGGCCTGGTACCGGGAGCAGTACACGGCACCCAACGACCCCGAGTTGCCGCCCGGCGCGGTCATCGGGCTGGCCGAGTGCGGGAACCGCGCAGACGCCGGGCTGCTGCAGCCGCTGCTCACGCACCCGGCGGCCGGGGTACGGGCGCGAGCGGTAGCAGGGCTGCGGGCACTGGACTGCGCGGATGCGAAGCAGATACGGCCGCTCCTCGACGACCCTGCCGCCGAGGTCGTCCGCGAGACCGCCGCCACCCTACTGCCCTCGGCCAAGGAGCTGCCCGCCGACTGGCTACTGGAGCGCATCAGCTCCGAGCGGCCGCGGCACGTCCGCGTCGGCGCGTTCCGGCTGCTCGAGGCGCACGGCGGCATCGTGGCGCTACGGGCGGCGGTCGGTCTGCTCGAGGACCCCGATGTGAAGCTGCGCACCTGGGCCGCGCAATCAGTGCAGCGCTGGCATCCGTCCCCGGACGAGCGGCGCGGCGACGCAGAGGTGGGTGAACTGCTCGACCGGAGCCGACACCTCTTCAGCGACCACATGCTGCACCGGCGCAAGTGGGAAGCCGGGGTGGACAGCTGAAACTGCACCGCGGTACAGGTCTCTGCTCAGCACTCGCCGCCAGGTGGCCCTGGTGACAACCATCGTGCTTTGGCTCATCTACCGCAAGTTGGAAAGGGCTCCTTGTCTGTCCCGCCCGCTATTGAGCCGTAGGCGATGCTGGTTGTAAGGCCTGAGAGAGCGGTTCGTGAGCTGATGTCCGTTTCTGTGTGAGGCAGGGGCGGGGCCGCTCATGTGGTGGGAGAGAGTTGTGCACGCACCCATTCGGGATCGGGGTTGACATGCGGCTGGCCCGCCACCATGACGGTCGGCACAGTCTCGGCGTCGTCATTGGCTGCCCTCACCGCCGTCGCCCCAGCCGGGTCGCGCCAGATGTCGACCCAGTGCAGCCGGTTGGCGCTGCGGCCCAACCGGATCCGCAGGCGCAGGCAGTACTTGCAGCCGGCCCTCCAGTAGACGATCGGTCGGCCGTCGACCGCGCTGCGGCGCTGAGCCTCCATCGCGCTGATCGACCGGGGGAACGCCAACGGTGAGTTCAGCCCGCGAGCAGGACAAACATCAGCAGTAGCAGGGGAACGGCGGCGCCGGGAAACCCCCTGACCGCCCACGCGGTCGCAACGAGCGAGCCGCAGACCAGGAACAGTATCGGCAAGATCCATGCGCGCGTCATGATGACGCAGGCTATCGGTGGCGCGTGAGAGGGAAGCGTGCGTTGGTGTCCATTTCCAGCTGATCAGGAGCAGGGTCGCTGGCCGCGGTGCTCGGCCGCTACTGCTTCCTGGTGAAGCTGCCGACGTCTACCTCGGTGAGGATGCCGAGCTTGACCAGGCGTTTCAGCTTTGCGCGGGTGCCTTCGACGTTCTTCGGCAGCAGTGCGTGGCCGAGGGCTTCGCAGACGTCCTTGGCCCGCAGCGGTCCGGTCGCCCCGTTGAAGAGGGCGAGGATGCGCGGGTAGTCCGGATGCTCGGGCAGGTCCGGTGGGGATGCGGGGAGCCGGTCGGCGAGGCTGGTGATGGTCTTGCGGGTGATCGCGAGGTGCTCCAGGTGCGTCTCGGCCTCCCGCAGCCGGGTCTGAAGGTCGTCGATCTGTGCGCGGAGGTCGTCGGCCAGGGCCCGGGCGGCGTCTTCCTGGAGGTCCAGGGCGTCGAGCAGGGGCTGGAGGTTCACGCTGCCATCGCCTGCGCATCGCGCCAGGTGGGGGTGTTCGCGCCGGTGAGGCGGCGGGTCATCACATGGGTCATCGCCCAGTAGACGCGGGAGACGGAGGAGGATGAGCGGTGCTCGTAGTCGCGGACCAGGCGCCGGTGCAGTATCAAGATCCCGTAGGTCTGCTCGACCCTCCACCGCTTCGGCTGCGGCACGAACCCCTTGACCTGCGGGTCGCGTTGGACGATCTCGACATCGATTCCCAGGTCGGCGCCGTGCATGACGACCTGGTTCTTGAAGCCCTGGTCGACCAGGGCTTTGCGGACGCTTCCGCCGACGTGCTCGGCGACCTGGTTCAGCAGGACGATGCCCGCGGCGTTGTCGTGGGTGTTCGCGGCGAGGACGACGACCGCGATGACCAGGCCGAGAACGTCCACGGCAAGGCCGCGCTTGCGGCCGGACACCCGCTTGGCCGGATCGTGGCCGCTCGTGGCGGCGGGGACCCCGGCGGCCACATGGACACTCTGGGTGTCCAGGACCACCAGGGTCGGGTCCTCTAATCGCCGGGCGCGTTCGCGCACCTGGCAGCGCAGGAGTTCATGAATGACCTGGTCGGTCCCGTCGTCCCGCCAGGCGGCGAAGTAGTAGTACGTCGCACTCTTCTGCGGCAGATCGTGCGGGAGATAGGCCCACTGGCAGCCGGTCCGCCCCTGGTAGAGGATCGCGTTCACGATCTCCCGCATGTCGTAGGCGCCCTGGTGGCCGCTGACCGAACGGTGCCGGTCCCTCCACGCCGTGATCACCGGCTCGATCAACGACCACTGCTCGTCCGATAAGTCACTCGGGTACGGCTTGCGTTCACTCACCCGCCCACATCACCAGATCAACAAGCGCGGACCGGCAGATTCCGCCCCGCAGCCACACCATGAGGTGACAACAGATCCACCCAAAGACTTACGAACCACCCACTCAGGACACAACCCCACTGTTCGTACCAGTCGAGGAAGTCGGTGGCGGAGGGGCCCGCCGCTGTTCGCCAAGGACTACTGGCTTAGGAAGGTCAGAGCGGCCAGGCTCAGGGTCAGGGCTGCTGCGAAGGCGATGCCGCTTCGCGAGAGGGCCGTTGGAACGGCGGCTCCCTCCCACCGGGCAAGGCCGAAGGCGATCACCGCGGTGACTGCGGCGAACAGTACGGCCACCGCAAGGACGAGAAGCAGGAACGCCGTGGAGCCGTAGTTCACGGATGCACCGCCTTGATGAGATTCCACTGGAGAGATTGGGGCGATCCTGAGTAAAACCTGCTGGTGAGCCGATTGAATGTTCTCCAGTGACAACAGGGGGTTGTCCGGTGAACAACTGAGTGGGAGGGCGCGTGGGCGGCAAGGGGAAGCGACCGGGCCGGCCGTGGGCACCACCGCGGGGATCATGTGCCGAGATCAACGAGCTAGTCGTGCAGGTCCGATCCTGGCTAGGCGAGGCCTCCATCTCAGTGGGTCAGCTACACCAGCGTCTTACGCCCGACCACTTCACGTCCGGTGCCGTGCCGGAACTACGCCGTCTGCGGGACCTTTTAGCCGGAGAAGCGCTGACGTGGGACTTGGTTGAGGCAGTAGCTGATGTCTGCTTCCCTCACGAACCGGCCGGTCGTGCCGAAGAACGTCTCCAGGTGGCCCGGAGTCTGTGGGAACGCGCTCGGGACAGCCCGACTCCGCTCGCGGGAGGTACGCAAGAGCTCGCCCTCGCCCATCAACTGCTGGCTGCCAAGGACCGCACCATTGAGGTGTATGAGGAACTGCAGGTCGTCCGGCAGGCCTACGAGGCCAGCGAGCGCAGCCGGGCTCAGGCACTGCAGATCGCCACGCTCCTGTTCGCCATGCTCGGTCAAGCACAGGCGAAAGCAGCGGAACTGAAACGCCGGGTGGATGCCCTGCAGGAGCTGCCACCAAAGGACCTACAGGCGCATACAGCGCTGGAAGTACGCCTGTCCCGCGCGGAACGTCAACAGACCGACCTGCGCCAGCAACTGGCTCGTGCTGAACGGGAGAGGGACACCGCCCAGCAAGTAGCCGACCATGCCGCCCGCCGCATTCAGAGTCTGGAAGCCGAACTGGCTGCACTACAGGAGTGGGCAGGGGAGGAGAAGCGTGACCTTGCGCAGGAGCAGGCCCCACGGATTGCTCAGCCCGGGCTGCAAGCGATCACTGACGATGACGCGGCCCTCGATGACGTCGATATCGCCTTGGAGAAGGCGCGGGCCGTGCTTGACGAAGAGCACCATGCCGTTCAGCAGGCTGCTCACGACATGGGCTATCAGACTCCACCGGCTTCAACATCTGCCGGTGCACGCACGACGACAATTGTGCCTGGTCAGGTTCAGCACGGGCACGAACCGCTCCCTCTCCATCGAGAGTCCGAAGCACTTGCCGGGTTGTCCCGAACAACTCAGGACAACCCGCCGTCCCGTACTACCGCCCTCGTGCCCGTCACAAAATCACCGCAGCGCCTATCCGGTGATCGGTTACTCTTCGTGGGCGCGGCGACCCGGCGGATCGCCCGCGGCATCGACCTGGACGAGATTGTGATGGGACTGTGCCGGGCGACCGTACCCACGTTCGCCGACCTGATCCTGGTGTACCTGCGGGACCCGCTGCCGGTCGGCGACGAGCGACCGACGGGCCCGCTGGTGCTGCGGCTGCGCCGCAGCGACCGGATCCCGGCGGAGCGGAACAGCGAGGGCGGGCTCGCGCCGGTCGCGCCGCTGGAGCCGTCAGAGCTGGACTCGGTCGGCGCGGAGCTGTGCACGGTGCGGCCCGGCAGCGCGCTCGCCGAGGTGCTGCGCGAGGTCCGCCCGGTGTTCACAGACGCCCCCGCCGCGCGGGCGGCGCTGCCCGAACTTCTCGGCGAGCAGGGCGCCGCGGCCGTGCCGGAGGGACAGCGGGCGATCCTGGCCCCGCTGCGCGGCCGGCGGCGGGTGATCGGGACGGCGCTGTTCCTGCGCGGTCCGGAGCGCGTTCCGTTCGAGGCGGACGACCTGCTGGTGGCGGCACAGCTCGCCACGCACAGCGCGCTCGGAGTGGACCGGACCGTGATGGACAGGTATACGGCGAATATCGCCGGAGAACTCCAACGCAAGATGCTTCCGGTGGCACTCCCGCGCTGCACCGGCGTACGGCTGGCGTCCCGCTACCTGTCGGCCGCGGAGACCGCGCGGGTCGGCGGCGACTGGTACGACGCCATCCCGCTACCCGGCAGCCGGGTCGCGCTAGTCGTCGGCGACGTCATGGGCCACTCCATGACCTCGGCAGCACTCATGGGCCAGCTCCGCACCACCGCGCAGACCCTCGCCGGGCTCGACCTGCCCCCGCAGGAGGTGCTGCACCACCTCGACGAGCAGGCGCAGCGGCTCGGCGTGGACCACATAGCGACCTGCCTCTACGCGGTGTACGACCCGGTCGCACACCGCATCACCATCGCCAACGCCGGCCACCCGCCGCCAATCCTGCTGGAGCTGGGCGGCCGGGCCGAGGTGCTGCGGGTGCCCGCGGGCGCCCCGATCGGCGTGGGCGGGGTGGACTTCGAGGCCGTGGAGCTGGACGCGCCCCCCGGGGGCACCCTGCTGCTGTACACCGACGGCCTGGTGGAGTCCCGGCTGCGGGACGTGTGGACCGGCATCGAGCAGCTGCGGGAGAAGCTCGCCGCGACCGCGCAGCTGACCGGCCCGGACCATCCGCCGCCGCTGGAGGCGCTGTGCGACGAGGTGCTCGACATGCATGGCCCGGGCGACCGGGACGACGACATCGCGCTGCTCGCCGCCCGCTTCGACGGGATCGCGCCGAGCGACGTGGCGTACTGGTTCCTGGAGCCGGAGGACGCCGCCCCCGGCCGGGCCCGCCGCCTGGCACGCAGGACCCTGTCCCATTGGGGCCTGGAGGAACTCAGTGACTCGGTGGAGCTGCTGGTCAGCGAGGTGGTGACCAACGCCGTGCGGTACGCCACGCGGCCGGTCACCCTGCGGCTGCTGCGCACCGACGTGCTGCGCTGCGAGGTCGGCGACGACGTGCCGCAGCTGCCGCGGCTGCGGCAGGCCCGCGCCACGGACGAGGGCGGGCGCGGGCTGTACCTGGTGAACCGGCTGGCGCGGCGGTGGGGTGTGACCCGGCTGAGCACGGGCAAGGTGGTCTGGTTTGAACTTCGTCGCTACGAGTGAGAGGGACCAGGGCGCTGCCGAAAATTTCCCAGAGCCCAACCCGGGTTCCGAGTGCGAAGGCCGGAGGCCGCCTGATCCGACCCCCGGCTCGATGTCCACCTTCCCCACTGCGGCTGAAGCATGGGGCTGGTCGGGCGTCACGTACTGGACGAGAAGGGCTGGCTGCCAGTCATTCGACGTCACCGGTGTCGCAGGCTGGGCACAGTTTCAGATGAATCGGTCGCCCGTGTTCGTCGTTTTGCGGCGTCCCTCCGCTCATGATGAGGTCACTTGACGCCATCGTCGGTCCGATCCCCGGATCCTGTGCCGTTCAAAAACGCGTCGCTGCTGGTCAGGCTGCGTATCCGTACTCGTTGATAACGCCGCCGAGCACTCGGGTGCGGAGGAGTCGGCGCGCGGCCAGGTCGGTCGGGGGCGCTGGGTGCTTGTGGGCGAGGGGTGGAAGCTGTTCCCGGGCCTGGTGCGGGCGATGACGGTTGTAGTGCCGGGCGTAGGTGTCCAGGGCCTGTCGGGCGTGGGCCTCGCTGCATATCAGCAGGTGGTCGAGGACCTCGCGCCGCAGGGTGCCGATGACCCGTTCGCAGTGCGCGTTCATCCGAGGAGCTCGCGGCGTAGTCCTCACGACCTCGATGTCGTCGGCCGCGAAGACTGCATCGAAGGACTCCGTGTACTTCGCGTCCCGGTCGCGGAGCAGGAAACGCAGCGAGTCGGCCCGCACACCCAACTCGATGGCCAGGTTTCTTGCCTGCTGCACCGTCCGGGGCCCGGTGGGATGGACGGTCACGCCGGCGATGTGCAGGCGGCGCGTGCCGTGCTCGAGGAAGACCAACGCGTACACCCGGCGCAGGTCGACGAGATCGATGTGCACGAAGTCGCAGGCGATGATGCCCTCGGCCTGCGCGGTCAGGAACTCACGCCATGTCGGCCCGCCGCGGCGCGGGGCGGGATCGATTCCGGCCTGGCCCGCTCTGAAACACGATTCTGGGGCCTGACCTGGAAGTTCCCAGATCACAGGACTGGCCGGCACAGCATCTGCGACGATCCTTCGATGCCGCTGTCCATCGTCACCGCGCTGGTCCGGAATCTGATCACGGTGCCCGCTGCCGTGCTGCGCAGCCGCGTAGCGAAGGATGCGGAGGTGCTGGCGTTGCGGCACGAGAACGCGGTGCTGCGCCGTCAGATCGCCCGGGTTCGCTACGAGCCCGCCGACCGGGTCTGGCTCGCCGTGCTCTCCCGGCTGATTCCACGCGAGCGCTGGCGTCAGGTGTTCGCGGTCACTCCTACCACGCTGCTGGCCTGGCACCGGCGATTCGTCGCCCGGAAATGGACGCATCCTCAGCGCAGCCGCCCAGGACGGCCCTCCACCGCGCCCGCCATCAAGCAACTCATCCTGCGCCTGGTGAAGGAGAACCACGCCTGGGGCCACCGCCGGATCCAAGGCGAACTCGCCCGCCTCGGCTACTCGATCGCCCGGTCCACGGTCTGGGAGATCCTGCGCGCCGCCGGCATCGATCCCGCTCCGCAGCGCTCCGGCCCGCCCTGGCGTGAATTCCTCACCGCCCAGGCCCACGGCATCCTCGCCGCCGACTTCCTGCACCTCGACACCATCTCCCTCAAGCGCCTGTACGCCCTGGTCTTCATCGAGCACGACACCAGACGAATCCACCTTCGCCGGTGTCACCGCGCACCCCACCGCCCAGTGGACCGTTCAACAGGCGAGGAACCTCGCCATGGCACTGGACCGCCGCATGGATTCTCTGCGCTTCCTTCTCCGCGACCGGGACAGTAGGTACACCAGCGCCTTCGACGCCGTCTTCGAGGCCGACGACGTGGAGGTCCTGCTCAGTCCACCGCGGGCACCCAAAGCGAACGCGATCTGCGAGAGAGCCGTGGGCACCCTGCGCCGCGAGGTCCTCGACCGCGTGCTGATCTACAACGAGGCCCATTCCGTAAAGGTGCTGACCGAGTACAACCAGCACCGGCCGCACCAGTCCCGGCAGCAACTATCCCCCGATAGCACCGAACCACCTGCCCCGGCCATCGTCGCCGATCTCCAGAACCACCGGGTCCGACGAGAATCCATCCTCGGAGGATTGATCAACCAGTATCACCACGCCGCCTGACCGAGCGACATCTCCACAGCTCACTGCATCGAATCGTATTTTCGGACGGGACAGGGTCGTGGTGTCGGTGCAGGTCCGGCGTCTGGTCTGCCCAGTCCTGGGCTGCCCCCGGCAGACGTTCCGTGAACAGGTTCCAGGCCTGATCGAGCGTTATCAGCGGCGCACATGCCGGCTCGCCGACCAGCTTGGCTCTGTGGTGAAGGAGTTAGCGGGCCGGGCGGGCGCCAGCCTCTCTCGTGTCCTGGCTTCCGCGATATCCCGTTCGACCGCCCTGCGGCTTCTGGCCCGCCTGTTTTTGCCCGTGGTGCGGGTGCCACGCGTCCTCGGTGTCGATGACTTCGCGCTCAAGCGCCGCCACCGCTACGCGACTGTCCTGATCGATGCCGAAACCGGCGAACGCATCGACGTACTCCCGAGTCGCGGCGCCGACGCCCTGGAACGGTGGCTACGCGAGCACCCCGGCGTCGAGATCGTCTGCCGCGACGGCTCCGGCGCATACGGGGAGGCCGTGCGCCGGTCCCTGCCAGCTGCAGTGCAGGTCAGCGACCGCTGGCACCTGTGGAAGAACCTGTGCGAGAAGACGCTGGCCGAGGTCCGCTCCCACGGGGCCTGCTGGGCCACCTCGACCGCACCCCGCCCGGTCGGCGTCCACGAGCAGACCACCCGCGAACGCTGGCACCAGATTCACGATCTCCTCGGCAAAGGCGTCGGCCTGCTCGAATGCGCCCGCCGCATGAACCTGTCCCTCAACACCGTCAAGCGTTACGCGCGCACCCGCGAACCCGAGGCCCTGCGTCGGGCGCCCCGTTACCGGCCCACCCTGGTCGACCCCTACCGCGACCACCTGCGCAAACGCCGTGTGGCCGACCCCGCTGTCCCCGTGAAACAGCTGTTCCGGGAGGTCCAGGAGCAGGGCTACACCGGCAGGTTCAACCTCCTCTACCGCTACATCACCCAGGGACGAGCCGAAGGCGACCGGCCCGTCACCACCTCGCGATGGCTGGCCCGCCTCCTGCTCACCCGTCCCGACCACCTCCGGGACAAGGACACAAGCCTCCTCGCCGACCTCACCAAAGCCTGCCCAGAGATGAGCCAACTGGCCTCGTTTATTCGCGAGTTCGCACAGCTCCTCACGCCGGCCGCAGGCAACGACAAGAAGCTCACCGCTTGGATGGTCGGCGTCCGCACGGCCCAGCTGCCCTACCTCCACGCCTTTGCGAACGGTCTCGAACTCGACCGTGCAGCCGTCCACGCCGGCCTCACCCTCCCGCACCACAACGGACGGACCGAAAGCGTCAACACCCGCACCAAGCGGATCATGAGGCAGATGCACGGCCGCGCGGGTTTCGACCTGCTCCGCCACCGCATCCTCCTGCACCGACTGTTACCCTCCGTTACCACCGATTACGGGACAGAGCCACAGCCCGGCCTGTTCGATGTTTGATATTCCGCGCCCTGCGGCGTCGTCGGAGATCGGTGCGTACGCCTCCGCCGGGAGCACGAACGCCTGCTGTGCCTGGATGTACTGGGTGGAGGAGTTGTTCACGTCCCGCTGGCAGCGATCGCACCGTCGCTCCCGTGTAATCCGTCGGACGCCGTTGGCTGCCCGAGCGGAGCATCTGGTTTTCGGATCACGAGCGGTAGTCCGTGTGCGAGTCGGTGACGTCTTCGCCAGCAACGATCGCGCCGTCCCGTCCTGTCAGTCCTTCCGGTGCACTGGGTGGTGTCGCGACTGTGGGCGGTGTGGCGGGTGTGCCGATGTACCGGGTCAGGAGTCGCTCACGTTTCCTTGCGTCACGATCGCTCCTCGCTCACCCGTCGCCTGCTCCCTCGGCGCAGGCGACGCAGCAGGCGGTACAGGCCCAGGGGGCGAAGTCGGGGCAGGCGCCGCGCGCAACTGCCGCAACGACACCCCTACCGCGGCGACTCCGGCCACCGCTCCAACCGCACCCCAGGCTTGGCCGGCCCCCTCCGGGTGCGCGGCCGTCACCCACACCACCAGCCCGACCGCCGCACCGGCCCCCAGCACGGCAAGCCCCCACCAACACGCACGTACTCGCCCCGTCATGCCCCCATGCTCCCCCAAAGACATGATCATTTCCGCCCGTCTGGGAGGGAAAGCCTGGTCCGCAGGAGTGGACGGCTCCCAGGGCGCGGGATGATGCGGCGGTGAGCGATGAGTGGGTGACCCTGCACAGCGGGCCGCTGGACGGCGAGCGCATCTCGGTGGACCCGGACGACCCGGCCCCCGGGGTGGCGATGGTGGCCGACGGGTGCGCGCACCCAGGCGGCCGGTCCTGGTACGCGCCGGACGACACCGGCCGGTGGACGTGGACGGGGACCCCCGTGACCCGCCGGGCGCTCGGCACCGGGCCGACGACGACAGCGGCGGCCGGGGCGGCGGCGGGGGAGCGGCTGCTCCCGGTGGAACGGCTCGCCGTGGTGCCAAACGACCCGGAGGCGATCGGCGGCGGGCAGCAGCTGGCGCAGGACGCCCCGCGGCTCGGACGGCGCGCACTGGGGCCGCGGGGCGCCGGCCTCGAGTAGCGCCCGGGGTTGTGCTGGATGTCGGGGTGTCGGTAAAAACCCTGTCACCAACCGCAAACGGCAGGATGCGCACCATGAGCGACGCAGCGGCAACCATCTTCACTGCCATAGCGGGCGGACTGTTCGCTCTCGCAGTGGCATACATCGGCTACAGGGCTGGTCGGCGGCAGACCACCGACCAGGCCACCGTCGAACACGGCCAATGGCTACGCGGGCAACGCCAGCAGGCCTACCTGGCGTTCCTAGATACTTGGGACACCACGGTGGACGGCTTCCAGCGCCTGCAGCAGTCGTGGGAGCAGCGGGTACGTGAATACCAGCAGGGCGACCAACTCGACGACCCGACTGAGGAACCAAGCCGTCTGCTGGGAGATGCGCGGCACGCGGTCCGTAGGGATCTCGAACGTGTGGAGTTGTTGGGCCCTCGGCGGATCGACGTCGCGGTACGGGCGATGGAGGACGCCTTCCGGGAGATGCGGGACGTGATCGCAGCTCAAATGGCGACCGGCGCGACCTGCCCGCACTGGGATGAGTGGAACCCGGTGACGGTCCGGGCTAACACGGCACGGTTCAACTTCCACGCGGCGGCGATCCGGACGTTGCGGCAGCCGCCAAGCCCGGAGGGGGAGAGTGAGGTCCTGGAGGAGTACTGACTTCGGCTTGTCAGGGTGAGGCTGGGTCGTCGAGGGTCAGACCGGTGCCAGCTATAAAGCCGTCGAGGGTGCCGGGCTGGTACTGGAGGCGCTTGAGCCGGTTGCGTACGAGTGCTTCGAGTCGGTCGAGGGCGACGACGGCGAGGTTGGCCAGGCTGCGTTTGACGTGCGCCCACACCCACTCGACGGGGATGAGGTCGGATGAGTAGGCGGGCATGAGGAACACCGTCAGCCACTTCCACTCGGCGATCAGCTCTCCCATGGCGCGGGAGACGTGGGTGTTCAGTCGGTCCCAGACCAGCACGATGGGCGCCTTGACGAGCTGGTGGACGCCGTCGATCAGCGCGGTGAAGTCCCGCTCTCCCATGCTGCGGCGCGTGCTCTTGCCCGCTCGGTGGGTGCACAGGCGGTGGCACAGCCGGGTCCGGGAGCCGGACCGCATAGCGATCAGCCCGGCCACCGACAAGCGTCCAGAGCGCCGCCCGCTCACCATCACGACCGGGGTGTGGCCGCGCCGGCCCCAGGTGCGTCCCCGGGGCGGCCGACGGGTGAACCCGGCTTCGTCCTCGAGGCAGAGGTAGCCCCCGCAGGCCGCCCGGGCTCTTTTACCTCCGCCCAGGTCGCCTCCCTCCACACAGTGATGGCCCGCTCGTCGCGCTCAGCAACCCCTGCGTGCGGGCACCTGCAGACTGAAGCCGAGCCGGTGCATCAGCCGCGTGGCACCCGAGACGCTGTAGGAGACGTGGAACTTCCGGCCGATCAGCGTGGCCACCCGCGCCGCCGTCCACACCTGGTCCTCCACCCAGCCGTGCGCGGCCGGACCCTGCTCCAGATACCGGGCCAGTTTCTCCAGACAGTGCGGGGACAGACGGCACCGCGAACCGCTCGGGCCACGCGAGACCAGAGCTTCACGACCACCCGCCTGCCACAACTGGTGCCACTGGTAGGCCAACTTCAAGCCCTACCTGCACGAGCGATGGGCCGAAGGCTGTACGAACGCCTGGACTCTCTGGGAAGAGATCAAGACTCACGGCTACACCGGCGGCTACGGAGCCGTCCGCGCCTACCTCCAGCCGTTCCGCACAACCCCGACCGCACCAGCAGCCCGCCCGCCGTCCTCACGCACGGTCACCAGCTGGATCCTGACCCACCCCGATACTCTGCCGGAGAGCGAGCGCCTGAGGCTCAAAACCGTCCTCGCCAGCTGCCCCGAACTGGATGCCGTCACGGGGCATGTCCGCGCGTTCGGGAAGATGCTCACCCAGCTCCAGGGCGACCAGCTCCCGCAATGGATCAAGGCGGTTCACGCCGACGCCCTGCCCAGCCTTCACACCTTCGTCAACGGCCTCGAACGCGATCTCGTAACCGTCACGGCCGGCCTCACCCTGCCGTGGAGCTCCGGCTTCGTCGAAAGCTACGTCAACCGGATCAAAATGATCAAGCGCCAGATGTACGGCCGGGCCGGCTTCGGCCTCTTGCGGAAACGAGTCCTGCTGGCGTCCTGACGGGCCCGTCACGAGCTCTGCTGGAGTCGCTCCGCAGTCTGAGCAGGGGTGTCGTAGTAGCCGGCCGTGCCAGCAGGACCGAGCTGAAGTGGTAGCCCTGCTCTTCCTCGGGCTCATCGTCGGCTGCGAACGGACGCCAGAAGCTCAGCAGCAAGTCCGGGGCAATGAATGAAGCATCGTCGTCAGGATCTTCCTCAATCGAGGTGAACTCGCCCATGCGCTGGACAACCTCGCGGGCCGGAAGCGCGAACACGTCCACACCCTGAAACAACACTCGGTCCGTCTGGGACGACGGCCTTCCCAACTCGATGGCTTCAAGCATGTCTCGCATGCAGTGGATGCTGATCATCAGTCCGCTGGGACGGAAGACGTGCTGCCCCGGCCGATCAGACTCCGAGACCGCAGAGAGATCGCGAAGCGAGTCCAGCGCCGTGTTGGCCGCGTGCCGAGTCATACCGATCCGCAACGGGCCACCGCCGGCCGGTGGGACGAGGTCGAAGTCCATGTGGGCATGATCCTAAACAGGTCTGTCAACGAGTCACGAAAGGGTCATCCAGTCCCGGCAGGTTACAGAGCGTGATAGCTCCACAGAAGTTGGACCAGAACCCGAAGCCATCGACACTCTGCGCCGGGCAGCGCCTCCCGAACTGCCCGAGAAACGCTGCTCCTCGTCATCGGCAGAGCCAGACCATGAAGTGCCTCCGGCCGCGGGTGCTGATCGTGGACATCGCGTTCAGGAGACCGGTTCCCGGCGCGGCGGACCACAGGAGTCTTCCCCGGAGGGCTCTCGGAACGGACAGATCCGCCCCACCGCGGGCTCACCTTTGGGGCTGGTCGGCGTAGGTCTGCACCTGCGTGCGCCGCAGGGTGGCGTACTCGCCGCCGACTGCGAGGAGCGTGTTGTGGGTGCCCTCTTCCAGAAGGCGTCCGCCGTCCAGGACGAGGATACGGTGGGCGGCTCGGGTAGAGCCGAGGCGGTGGGTGATCAGGATGACGGTGCGGCCCTCGCTCAGCGTGCGGATGCGGTCGTAGACGGCTTCCTCCGCGCGGCGGTCGAGGGCGGAGGTCGGCTCGTCGCAGATCAGGACGGGTGCGTCCTTGCGGTGGAAGATTCGGGCGTCGGCCAGGTGCTGCCATTCGAGGGCGAGCCGCTCATGGAGAGCGCCGGGGTGGTGTCCGGCCGGGCGGTCTGGACACGGGTGGTGACCAGATCGGCGACAACCGCCCGGCCGGCGCGGATGAGCCAGGCCGTGGCGGCGCCGCTTGCACATCAGGTGAGCATCTGCGCAGCCGACGTCCTGCCGCCGGACTGGGCGGTGTGCTCGGGCCCGACGGTGATTGTGTCCGCCAGGGTGGCGAGCGCCTTCGGGTAGGGGGGTGCGCTGCGTGCGTGCGGCCTGCCCGAGCACCGGCCACAATGCGGCGCGGCGTGTGCGGGCGAACACCGCGGTACGGCCGCTGACCTTGCCGCAGGTGAACCCGGCACCCCACCTGGCCCCGCACCGCAGCACGCGGTACGGGGCCCACCCGCGTCCGCAGGCGACAACCCGCAAGCCGACTTCCTCGTCCTGATAGCCCTGGCCACACCGGGCAAATGTGTACCGCGCACGGTCGAGCAGACCGTCTACCCGCCAGCACACCGCCCGGCCGGGCCCTGCCGCGCGAGCGCCGTCCTTGCCGCTTGCATAACTGCCCCACCGACCGGACGCGCACGCGAGCGGACCGGTCACATAAATCGACCTACCTTGGTGGACATACCGGGTCCACTGACTGATCCGGCAGGTATGCCGTCCGTTCCTGTTGGGTGAGGTCCCGGTTGATGGCACGACAGATCTTTTCGATCGCTTCGGAGGGAGAGTGGAGGGTTACGTTCCATAGTCGCGCGGTGTAGTCGGAATTACCGGTGGCGAGAGTGCGACCGTCCGGGCTGAGGGCCATCGACCATATCGAGCTGATGCGTTCGGTCAGGGTGGCGACGGCCTCTCCGGCGCTGACGTCCCACAGCCGCATGGACGCCTCGCTGGAGGTAGCAAGAATGCGGCCGTCGGAGTTGAAGGCCACTGAGTTCACATCGTTGGTGTGTCTGGTGAGGATGGTGCGGGTCTTGCCGGTGGCCACGTCCCACAGTCGCACGGTGGCGTCGGCGCTGCCGGTGGCGAGGGTGCGGCCGTCGGAGTTGAAGGCCACTGAGTTCACATCGTTGGTGTGTCCGGTGAGGATGGTGCGGGTCTTGCCGGTGGCCACATTCCACAGTCGCACGGTGGCGTCGGCGCTGCCGGTGGCGAGGGTGCGGCCGTCCGGGCTGAAGGCCACCGAGTTCACCGAGTCGGTGTGTCCGGTGAGGGTGGTGCGGGTCTTGCCGGTCCTGGTGTCCCACAGCCGCGCGGTGCGGTCGGCGCTGGCGGTGGCGAGGGTGCGGCCGTCCGGACTGAAGGCCACCGCCCATACCTGACCGGTGTCCTCAGTCAGGGTGGTGCGGGTCTTGCCGGTCCTGGTGTCCCACAGCCGCGCGGTGGTGTCGGAACTGGCGGTGGCGAGGGTGCGGCTGTCGGGGCTGAAGGCCACCGAGTTCACCGAGTCGGTGTGGCCGGTCAGGGTGGTGCGGGTCTTGCCGGTGGCCACGTCCCACAGCCGCGCTGTGTCGTCATTGCTGGCGGTGGCGAGGGTGCGGCCGTCCGGGCTGAAGGCCACCGAGTTCACCTCGTCGGTGTGGCCGATGAAGGCTGTGCGGGTCGCACTAGTCACATCCCACAGCCGCGTGGTGCGGTCGGCGCTGGCGGTGGCGAGGGTGCGGCCGTCGGGGCTGAAGGCCACCGAGAACGCCACGTCGGAGTGCCCGGTCAGGATAGTGCGGATCTTGCCCGTGGTCACGTCCCACAGCTGCACTGTCTCGTCGCTGCTGCCGGTGACGAGGGTGCGGCCGTCGGGGCTGAAGGCCACCGCCCACACCGCACCGGTGTCCTCAGACAGGATGGTGCGGGTCTTGCCGGTCCTGGTGTCCCACAGCCGCACGGGTTCGTCGGAACTGCCGGTGGCGAGGGTGCGGCCGTCGGGGCTGAAGGCCACCGAGAACGCCACGTCGGAGTACCCAGTCAGGGCGATGCGGGTCTTGCCGGTGGTCACGTCCCACAGCCGCACGGTTTCGTCGTAACTGGCGGTAGCGAGGGTGCGGCCGTCGGGGCTGAAGGCCACCGACAACACTCCATAAAGGTGTCCGGTGAGGGCGGTGCGGGTCTTGCCGCTGCTGGTGTCCCACAGTCGCACTGTCTTGTCGCTGCTGCCGGTGGCGAGGGTGCGGCCGTCGGGGCTGAAGGCCATCGAGTCCACCGAGTCGGTGTGTCCGGTGAGGGTGGTGCGGGTCTTGCCGGTCCTGGTGTCCCACAGCCGCACGGTGCGGTCGGCGCTGGCGGTGGCGAGGGTGCGGCCGTCAGGGCTGAAGGCCACCGCCCACACCTCACCGGTGTGTCCGGTGAGGGTGGTGCGGGTCTTGCCGGTCCTGGTGTCCCACAGCCGCACGGTGCGGTCGGCGCTGGCGGTGGCGAGGGTGCGGCCGTC
>NZ_JBEORT010000004.1:0-10351 GCF_040302425.1 Streptomyces sp. NPDC126497 | reverse complement strand
CGTCGGGGCTGAAGGCCACCGAGTTCACCTCGTCGGTGTGGCCAGTCAGGCGCCGGTGCAGGGGGAGGGCCGCCGCGGTCCGCAGGGTTTCGATGGAATCGGGTGTGTGGCTGGTGCGGTAGGCCTGGATGGCCAGTAGCGAGGCGAGTTCAGGATCGGTATGAAAGAGCGTGTCGGCCTGCGTAGCGAGCTGCCGAGAGCGCGCTATCTGCCGTTGGTCGGTTGCCGTCCGCCACTGCCACAGCACGCCTCCCGCGGCCAAGAGCGCGAGAACGAGCAGGCCGGCAAGGACCGCATTGAGGCGTCTGCTGCGACGGATGGCGGCTTGCTGGCGCTGCTTGCTGGCAGTGAGGAAGGCCGTGACCTCGGTCGGCAGGCTGCGTCGCCGTGACCACTCGAGGCCTTCCGCGAGTGCGGTTCCCCCGAGCAGGTCTCCAGGATCGGTGGTCGCCGCCCAGCGGGCCTGCCGCTCACGGGCGTGGTCGAGCCACTCCTGGAAGCGGCGGTCCTGGTCGACCCACTGGCGCAGTGCGCCCCAGTCGCGGATGAGCGCTTCGTGGATCAGCTCGGCCACCGGCTCCCCGGGGCGGGTCCTGGGATGCTGCGGGGTCTGGGTGGTGATGATGCGATGGCGGGTGAGGGCGGCGATGACGTCGTCGACCGCCGTCCTCTCACCATTAGGAGTCTGGCCCGGGTCGGCCGCCAGTTCGCGCAGTTCATTAAGGGGGACCTGGGTGCGCACGGCTGTGATGTTGCGGCTGGGGTCGGCGGGGTGCACCAGGGAGGTCAGGGCCCGCTGCGCGATGATCCGCTGCTGCGGGGTGAGTTCGTTCAGTGCGCTGTCGCACCAGGTGGTCACGCTTCCGCTGACTCCTCCGATGCGGCGGTATGCCTCGTGGATGAGGTAGCCGTCCTGCCGCCTGAGCCACAGCTGGCTGAGGGTCATCTCCAGCAGGGGCAACACGGTCACGGGCGCCTGGCGGGTGGTCGCCGCCTCGGATGTGGTGGCCAGGACGTCGGCGATGATCTGCTCGGGCAGCCCCGGCTGGAAGCGCAGCCCCACGTCCGAAGCGGGCAGGGTGATGATGTCGTTCAGGTCCTGCCGGCTCAACGTGCCCGGCACATTGAGCAGCCCGGACATCGCGGCCTCCAGCAACCCCGGCTCTTTCGCGGCGAGTTGGGGGTAGAAGTCGTCGCGCATCACCAGGACTACACTGAGCGGGGCGGGGGAGCCGGCCGCTGCGACGAGCTGGTCGGCAACAGACGACTGCAGGCGCTGCCGGCCGTTACCCGGCCGGGTGAAGAACTCCTCGAACTGGTCGATGACCAGCAGAATGCGCTCGCAGCCGTGCTCGGCCGCGAGCCTGCGGCGCACCGCCGCCTCGATGCCCTCCTCGCCCACCCCGGGCAGTCCGGCACGCTCGAGCTCGGCGAGGATGTCCTGTCCGGGCCGGGCGAGGAGGGGCAGCCACCGGTCGCTGCCCGGCACGTCCCCCGCTGCCAGCGCGCGCAGCACCCCTGCCTGGATCAGCGAGGACTTGCCCGACCCCGACGGTCCGAGCAGCAGCGTCAGCCGCCGCTGCCGGGCGAGGTTCGCCACGACCTGCCGCACCGCCTCGGTGCGTCCCTGAAACCAGCGGGCGTGTTCGGCGGTGAACGGCTCCAGTCCCCGGTAGGGACACACCTCCCGCTCGGCCAGCTCCGGCCGGATTCCCCGCAGCACCTGCGTGGGCGTGACGTAGGCGATGCCTTGACCTCGCTCATACGCGTCCGGAGCGGTGATCTCGGTGAGCATCCCGATGACCAGACCGGTCACCTCATCCAGAACCGGCCCCCCACTGAAACCCGTGGTCAGATCGTTGGCGGCGGTCAGCTGCAGGTGCCCGCCCCGGCCGTCCGGCCGCGGTAGCATCTCACCGGCCACCCCGAATCCGAAGTGCCCCTGCGGCGGCGCCTGGGCGGGAAAACCGAACGAGCGCACCTGATGGCCACGGCACCCCTCCGCAGACCCCAACGGCATGACCTGCATCCCCGCCGACATGCTGCTCAGCCGGATGAAGGCCACATCCTCGCCCTCGGCACCGCGCCACAGCTCATCCAGCACATCCCCCTCCACCTGGTCCGCCCCCTCCACGTGAGGGAAGGCCAGCATGATCCTCTGTCCGGGCCCGGATCCGGCTGCCGCAACGACGTGCGCGCAGGTGACCACGACCGCCTCGGCCACCAGGAACCCCGCCCCGGCCACCGCACCGTTAGGCCCGAGCACCTGCGCCACCGCAGCCGGCAGATCCGCTGCCATGCCGCCGCCGGGCTTGCTTGCCTCGCTGGCCACCGCAATCAGCCCACACTCCTGCCCGCAGGCGGGGGATCAGCAACGTCGTGCTGCCATGACATGGTCACCTTCAGATGGCAGCCGGCCTGGCTCTTGGTGATCACGGCCCCGGCCTCCAGCGCGAGATCGACACCGAACTCGACGGTGACCGCATCCGGGCGGGCCTTGCGCAGCTGGTCGAGGGTAGCGCGCGCGGCCTCGGTGACCGGCTCCAGCGCCGCCTGCAGGGTCTCCGGCAGCTCACGCACGGCATCGCCGACGCGGCCAGCCTTCACCGGCCCGTCCCCCACGGTCGGCTGCTCGACCAGAAGGAAACCCCCACCGTCTAGCGGAATCCGGGCCAGAGGTGCCATGACGCCTCCTCCGCTTCATGCGCTCGTCTTCCGGACGCCACCAGCATCTGCAAGACCTGTCATGTGCCGCACCCCGAGGCGATCCGTACGGGGGAGAACACGTAGGACAGGACCAGGACCTCTACTGTTGGAGCCTTCACAAGGGCGCCCGAATGGCCAATCGGCAGCACCTCAAAGTTCGAACGGGTGTGACCACGGCCCCCAGTCATCGGCTTGCGCTGTCCCGAGCCCGCTTTCCGTCAGGGCCTCGAGACGATCGCCCCCGAAATGCTGCTGCTCCACACCACGCCACCAGCAGTGATATGCCAGTGCCACGTACTCCGGCAAGCCGATTACCTCACTGTGACGCGAGGGCGCGGACCGGGTCAGTAAGGGCCTGCCCTGGAGCCTGCCGCTGGAGGACCAGGTCCTACTGGTCGCCGCGTGCTGCCGCACGAACCTCACCCCGCGTCGGCCAGCTCCGCTGTCCGGGGTGTCGGAGCCGGCCGTGGGCTGTGTCACCGGACATCTCGGCCCGTCCGTGTCACCCCGGCTCCCGAGTCCCGAGTGCCGCGCACCGGGCAGCGCTCGGGGAAAGGGAGCGCAACGGGGTCCAGATGCGAAGAGAACATCCGTGATGGAGGCTGGTGTTATCCGGCTTGAGTACTCACTCGTGCAGCACCCACGTTCTCACTCCGCACGGCAAGTGACGCACGGCATGAAGCTCCGGCTGCGCAGCGATGAATTTTCCACGACAGGACAGGCCGACTACGGTCGAGGGATCATCGATATGGCTCGCACGGAGCACAGCGTCTTCGCCTTGAGAGGCTGTTGTCTTTTCGATCTTGAGCGGTGGCGGTCGAACGCGGGTTCCCGGTCGGGTGATCCTGCCGCGGTGAGGACATGAGGCCGGGGCCTCCTGAACGGCACTGTCACGTTGGGGAGCTCCCGTAGGGTGATCTTCCGGTTGATCGCTCCGAGAAGGGGTTTGCTCGTGGGTGCTGCGTCGCCGTCGTACAAGGGGCACCGATACCCGGTCGAGATCATTTCCCACTGCGTGTGGCTGTATCACCGCTTCCCGCTGTCGTTCCGGGAAGTCGAGGAGCTGATGCTCGAGCGCGGAGTGATCGTTTCCCACGAGACCGTCCGTCGCTGGTGCGCGAAGTTCGGCCAGATCTATGCGAATGAGCTGCGTCGCCGACTGCGGCCGGGGGACACGTGGCATCTCGACGAGGTCTTCATCAAAATCAACGGCGAGCGGCACTACCTGTGGCGGGCCGTCGACTAACACGGGAACGTGTTGGACATCCTCGTCCAGCCCAAGCGCGACACCCATGCCGCCGTGCGGTTCTTCCGCCGGCTCCTGAAGGGCCTGGAGTACGTGCCACGGGTGATCGTCACTGACAAGCTGCGCTCCTACGGCGCGGCCCACCGCCAGGTCATGCCGGGAGTAGAGCACCGCACCTCGAAATACCTGAACAACCTGGCAGAGAACAGTCATCAGCCGACGCGGCAACGCGAACGCGCGATGAAGGGCTTCCGCTCCGTCGGCGGAGCGCAACGGTTCCTGTCCGCGTTCAGCGGCGTCTCACCGCACTTCCGGCCCCGCCGCCACCTGATGACCGCCCCCGGCTACCGAGCCGAGATGACCGTCCGCTTCGCCATCTGGGACCAGGCCACCGGCGCTGCCGGCCGGCCCACCACGGCCTGAGCACCGGCCCGAAAACCGGCCCCTGCCACGCCCCGACGCGCTATCAGAGACCCAGGCACCCAACAACGTGACAGCGCCCGCCTCAGATCTGAGCGTGCCGCCCCCACGCATCGCCGCACCCAAGACGTTCATCAAAGAGGAAGAGCGGGTTCAGCAACTGCGCCACTGCCTCTCGGTAGAGGCTCTCCCCGGCATCGTCCGTACCGTCGGGGCCCTGGTACTGCTCTTCGGATTTCCCTACACACGGCTCCTTGGCCTCACCATCCACGACGTGATCGTCAGCGGCGACGCCGTGGAACTCGGCATCGATGGACACAGTCTGCGTTTGCCGCCCAAAGCCGATCAACTGCTGCTCGAGCAGCGGAAAGCAAGCGCGGAGCGCTGGATCATCAACCAGACAGCCAGCACAACACCGTGGCTCTTCCCCGGCCAGGAACCCGCGCGACCCATCCGGTCCGAATACCTCGGCCTACTGCTACGACGTCACGGCTTCGAAGGCCTCGCCAGCCGCAACAGCGCCCGTCTTGCCCTGGCCTCCGACCTGCCGGCATCCGTCCTCGCCGACCTCACCGGCACGAGCATCAGCAACGCCACACGGTGGACCGGATACGCCAGACGCGACTGGCTCGACTACATCGCGTCCCGCACGGAGATCTGACGGCTCCCCGGTCGACGGCCATGGATCAGAGAGACCATCACGAGATGGGGGCGGTCATAACACCTCTGCGCATTCGTCGACGAATGCGCAGAGCCGACGAATGAGGCTCAAGAAGAAGGGGGTGGGGTCCGAGTCGCCCTTCATGTGAGGTGCATCCTGGAGCCACTGCTGCCACAGGCCCTCCGGTTCTCGGAAGCGGTCGGCTTGGCCACCTCCAATGTTCAGGTCGATGAACTGGAGAGCACCCATGACGACGGTCTGGTCGTACGCGAGGTCAGGGCGGCAGAGGTAGCGATCCAGGTAGGCGGCGAGCAGATCAGCGTCGCGCGCCGTTCCGAAACTGGCCAGGACCACGCAATAGGCCAGCCCAACGCAGCAGACCTCGCTGGCCAGCAGGAGTGCCCCGAGGTGCTCACGGAACTCGGTCCGGCGGGAGACAGCTACGAGCCAAGCCGCAGTTCTCCGCTCACGCCAGCCGCCCTCAAGAAGCTTGGCGACCTCATCTGCGGTGATGAGTCCCGCGTCCTCACGAAGGTCTCGCATAAATCGGTCGCGCTCAGGACTTTGCATGCGCAGCAAGCCGCCGCCGAGCTTCAGGTAGCGTCGCTCGGGCGTGACGTAACGACGAACCAATGCCAGCAACTCAGCATCGTCGTGAGGATGGCGTATCACACTGGCGATCTTGCCTTGCCGCCTCGGAACAGAGCCAGTACTCCCTTGCCCCGATGTGAGTGAGTACGGCAGTTGGCACCAGTGCTGAGGTATGCGCTCAGACCCAAGGCCGTAGGTCAGCCGCCGTAGAGGCCCCACTCGTCGAGGCCCCCGTAGATGTGCGCTTCGAGGCATTGCGGGGCGTCAAGGCCTACGGCCTCACCCCGGTACACGGCGATGAGGGAGTCCTTGCCCCGCCACCAAGAGTCGGTCAAACCCTGTACTTCGGGTACCGGCTCGAATGCGCCGAGATCCAGTGCGTCGACGGCCTTGCGCTTGACCCTTGTGACAGTCGTGGCCCAGCGGCGGGCATGAGCGGCGAGCGCCAGGGATTCCACCCATCCGTCAGTGTTGGCATGCAGGGGCGTCCACTGGTAGGCGTCGATGCCGAACGCACCGTCGGGGCCGATCGCGAAGCTGTAGGCCATGGAAACCCGGCAGCCCCCTGCCGGGAACGACCAGCCTTCTGCGGGCATCTCCTCGGGGCAGTCGGCGTCCAGGATGCGCGGACCGCCCTCGTAGAAAGGGGCCGGCGGCAAGGCGAGGCCGCCCCAGCGGTCCTGGAAGGCAGCAGCCCGCTCGATCTCCGCAGCGGGGATCCCGTGCTCGATCCACGCGTCACGGTGTCGCCGGATGTCCGGCCGGCGAACACGTATGCCCTCCGTCTCGATAAACCGCTGGGCCCTGCGGCTCAGGCCGGCAGGCGCGACCGGGACGGACGATACGCGCTGGTCAGCCATTACCGCTGCTCGCCGTCACCGGCGTGGAGCACGGCCGACGCAATCTCCCGCACGCGCTCCGGGCTGATCCCTGTGCGCTGCTCGACGGCGAGAGGGTGGTCGGTGGGCTCCAACTCCACGAAGGGGCGCTCACCGACCGGACGGGTATGGACGCGCGTCTTCAGGTTGAGCGTCGTCGCCGGGTATACCGGAAGATCGGTGGTGAGCCAGCCGAAGTATGGCTTCTCAGCCTCGCGGCCGGGCCTGTCCCACAGATCCGAGGCTCGGGAGAAGCTCTCTCGGCTGAGCGAGACCCAGACGCCCCAGGAGAACACCTCGGTACTGCCGATGACCGGTATCTCGATCAGGCCCTTCACGAAGTAGTGCTGCCCGCGAACCACGCACTGGTCCGCAGAGAGCAAGCAGTCCTCGGCGTCGGCAAAGGCCGGCTCCCACACGGCGGGGGCCTCGGCCGTGTAGTTCATCGGCAGCTCAGGGTGGTGGGCCCCGCAGCATGCGCAGGTGAACCCCAAATCACTGGTCATGGGCCCGGAGCCTAGCGACGGACTCCAGCCGGACCCGAAGGGGGCTTACTGGCCCTAACAAAGCCTCTGGACGTGCCTGTAGGTGATCAGACAGACGGCGAGTCCGAGGAAGGCCTCGTGGATGTCGTCGCGTCGTTCCCACCGGATCCGCAGGCGGCGGAAGCCGTGCAGCCAGGAGATGGTGCGCTCGACGACCCAGCGGAAGGTGCCCAGGCCGGTGCCGTGCGGCTGGCCGCGTTCGGCGATCACCGGCCGGATCCCACGCTGCCGCAGGAGCCGCCGGTACTTGTCGTGGTCGTAACCGCGGTCCGCGAAGAGCATGTCGGGCCGCCTGCGTGGCCGGCCCACGACTCCGGCCACTGGCGGGATCTTGTCCAACAGCGGCAGCAACTGGGTGACGTCATTGCGGTTCCCGCCGGTCAGCGACACCGCGAGCGGGATCCCTTGGCCGGCGGTGATGACGTGGTGCTTGCTGCCCGGACGTGCGCGGTCGACCGGGCTGGGGCCGCTTTTGGGCCCCAGCGAGCGGCCCGGACGTGGGATGAGTCGATCACCGCCCGGGACCAGTCCAGCTGGTTCTTCGACCGGAGCTTGTTCAGCAGCAGCTGGTGGAGCTGGTCCCAGACGCCGGCCTCGTTCCAGGCTGCCAGGCGGCGCCAGCAGGTCATGCCCGAGCCGAAGCCGAGCTCCTGGGGCAGGTACTCCCACTGGATCCCGGTATGCAGCACGAACAGGATCCCGCACAGGGCCTGCCGGTCGGGCACCCGCGGCCGTCCCTCCACCTGCTTCGGCGGCGGCTCGGGCAGCAACGGCTCGATGAGCGACCACAGTTCGTCCGACACGATCCACGGCCGCGACTGACGCTTCCCCATGCCCCCATCAACGAACGATCAAGCCGACAGTCACATGATCAAACCGCTTTTGTTAGAGCCAGTAAGAGAGCGTCTGATCACTGTTCAGGCTGTTGTGGCGGTCATGTCCGTTTCGATTCGCCAGGTTGGCGTGGATTCTCCCGTCAGTTCGCGGGCCATTTTGTTAGCCATCGCCCAGTGGATCATTGCCCGGGATCTCTGGGGCAGGGCTTCGTAGTCCCGGACCAGGCGCCGGTGCTGCATCAGCCAGCCGAAGGTCCGCTCGATCACCCAGCGTTTCGGCAGCGGCTCGAACCCCTTGGCTCGAGGCCGCTGCACCACCTCCACGTCGATGCCGAGCAGGGCACCGTGATTGAGGATGCTGTTCTGGTATCCACCGTCGGCCCAGACCTTGGACACACTGGGGTGGTTCGCGGCCACGTCGTCGAGTAGGAGCTTGCCGCCGGTGGTGTCGTGTACGTTCGCGGCAGTGATGAGGACGGCCAGCACGAGACCGAGCGTGTCCGTGATCAGGTGCCGTTTGCGCCCTTTGATCTTCTTGCCGGCGTCGATGCCCTGGCTGGTCTCGGCGACGTTTGCCGAGGTCTTCACGCTCTGGGCGTCGATTACGGCCGCGGTCGGCTCGGCCCTGCGGCCGTGGGCTTGGCGGGTCTTGTCGCGTAACAGGTCGTGGACCTGCTGGGTCGTGCCGTCTGCTTCCCACTTCGCGTAGTAGTCGTAGACGGTCTTGTACGGCGGGAAGTCATGGGGCAGGTACTCCCACGGGATGCCGGTGCGGTTGACGTAGAGGATCGCGTTGACGATCTCCCGCAGGTCGTGCACCCGGGCCGCCGTACCAGGGCCGGTCCGTCTCGCCCGCCAAGCCGTGAAGACCGGCTCGATCAGAGCCCAGCGGGCATCGGACACATCACTGCGGTACGGACGGCGATCACTCACACCTTGCCCAACGACCGCCAACGCCACCAGTCACAAAACCATCCCTAACTACCAACTACATAGATCAGATGCCCTCTAAGACGTTCGGTGTAACTCCCGATCATAGAGGATGCATCGATGACCAGTGAGAACGTGGCCGAGGACGAGGTCGGCGAGACGGCAGCGGCTGTGTCGGCGAAGGCCGTGGACGACCGGCTGATCGACGAGCTGGTGAGCCGGGCGCAGGCCGAGGGCCTGCAG
The DNA here is from genome assembly GCF_040302425.1 of Streptomyces sp. NPDC126497. Lineage (NCBI taxonomy): Bacteria > Bacillati > Actinomycetota > Actinomycetes > Kitasatosporales > Streptomycetaceae > Streptomyces > Streptomyces sp. NPDC126497. The sequence goes on along the minus strand of NZ_JBEORT010000004.1, from coordinate 1,295 downwards.
CTGACCGGCGAGGGCGGGCTGCTCCAGCAGCTGACCAAGCGGCTGCTGGAGTCCACTCTGGAGGGCGAGATCACCGACCACCTCAGTTATGACAAGCATGATCCGGCGGGCAAGAACGGCGGCAACTCCCGCAACGGCACACGCTCCAAGACCGTGCTGACCGACGTCGGGCCGGTGGAGATCGCCGTGCCCCGCGACCGGGACGGCTCCTTTGAGCCGAAGATCGTCAAGAAGCGGCAGAAGCGCCTGACCGGCGTCGACGAGATGATCATCTCGCTGGCCGCGAAGGGCCTGACCACCGGCGAGGTGCAGGCCCACCTGGCCGAGGTCTATGGCGCCGAGGTCTCCCGGCAGACCATCTCCACCATCACCGACAAGGTCCTGGAGGGCATGGCCGAGTGGCAGAGTCGGCCGCTCGATGCCGTCTATCCAGTGGTCTTCATCGACGCCATCCATGTGAAGATCCGCGACGGCGCGGTCGCCAACCGGCCCATCTATGTGGCCCTGGCCGTCACCACCGAGGGCCGGCGGGAGATCCTCGGGTTGTGGGCCGGCGACGGCGGCGAGGGCGCCAAGCACTGGCTGCACATCCTCACCGAGATCAAGAACCGCGGCGTCAGCGACGTCCTCATGCTGGTCTGCGACGGACTCAAGGGCCTGCCCGAGGCGGTGGAGACCGTCTGGCCCCGGACCATCGTGCAGACCTGCGTGGTGCATCTGCTGCGGAACTCCTTCCGCTATGCAGCCCGCCAGGACTGGGACAAGATCGCCAAGCTCCTCAAGCCCGTCTACACGGCGCCGACCGAGGAGGCAGCCCTGGAGCGGTTCGCCGAGTTCGCCGACGCCTGGGGCCGGAAGTATCCGGCGATCGTGAAGCTGTGGGAGAACGCCTGGGAAGAGTTCACCCCGTTCCTGCGGTTCGACACCGAGATCCGCCGCATCGTCTGCACCACCAACGCGATCGAGTCGGTGAACGCCCGCATCCGCCGGGCGGTCAAGGCCCGCGGGCACTTCCCCAACGAGCAGGCCGCCCTGAAGTGCGTCTACATGGCGATCATGTCCCTCGACCCCACCGGCAAGGGCCACGCCCGCTGGACCATGCGCTGGAAGACCGCGCTGAACGCCTTCGACATCACCTTCGACGGCCGGCTCTCAGCAGCCCGCCAGTAACCCCAACTACCCCAGTTACACCGATCGTTTGGCCCTGTCTCACATTCGGTGGTGACAGAGGGTGGCTCTATCCGAGGAGGATGCGGTGGCGGAGCAGGGTGAAGCCTGCTCGGCCGTGCATCTGG